>NZ_JAAHHM010000003.1:56797-276366 GCF_010692445.1 Moorena sp. SIO3E8
ACTGCCCCGGCTGGAACAGTGTCAAGATTAATAGTAAACTCTGCAAGCTCTCCCTCTTCCACAGGAGCGGAAATCTCGCTAATCTCGACTTGACCAGCAGCATCTGCGTCATTATCAGTAATCTGGATCTCGGTGGATGGGATCTCGAGATCCAATGGATATGTCTCGGAATCCTCGGTGTTAGTAATCTCGTAGCTGATAGTGCTGCTGTGGTCACCTTCCGGTACATCGTCATCCACTGCCTTGACCTTAATGGTTTGTTGGCTGGTATTGCTGAGGCTGACCATCAAATCCGTGTCAAAGGTTTCCCCATCAAGACTGATTTCACTGTCTTCATCAGCAGTAATCTTGATCTCTACTGCCCCAGCTGGAACAGTGTCGAGATTAATGGTAAACTCTGCAAGCTCTCCCTCTTCCACAGGAGCAGAAATCTCGCTAATCTCAACTTTACCAGGAACAACTGCGTCATTATCAGTAATGGTGATCTGGCTGGATGGGATCTCGAGATCCAATGGATATTTGTCTAAATCCCCACTGCTGGTAATGGCATAGCTGATGGTACTGCTCTGCTCACCTTCGGGTAAATCGTCATCCACCGCCTGTACCTTAATGGTTTCGGCAGTAGTATTTTCTAGGGTTACTTTCACTTCTTTAGAGAAGGTAACCCCATCCAGACTGATTTCACTGTTATCATCATCCGCAGTAATAGTAATCTCTACTACTCCAGCTGGAACAGTGTTTAGAGCAATAGTATACTCCCCAGGCTCTCCCCCTTCGGTCAGAGGGGAAATCGGGGTGATAACCACTTGAGCAGGGTCGGTAATATTGGTAGTGAGTTCTCCATCTAAGCCAACAGTATAGTTTTCATCCTCGGAAGCTGTAACTTCGTAGCTGATTTTACTGCTGTGATCCCCTTCAACCTGGTCATCATCTCCCGGCTTCACCGTGATTTGTTTTTCCAGAGTCTCAGCGTTGAGAGTAATAACTTGCTCAGAGGCAAAGTCTTCTCCATCTACCTTGATTTCACTCTGGTCATCAGCAGTCAGCTTAACTGTTACATCCCCAGTGGGTCGGGTACTTAAAGCAACTGTGTAGATTCCCTCTTGACCCTCTTGGACAGACACAGGACCATCGATGAAAACAATTCCAGGGTCATCGTCTATAATATTGGCAGTATATGATGGCCCTTCTCCAAGAGGATAGTTCTCAAGATCCTCGCTACTGGTAACTGTGTGAGTGATGGTGCTAGTGTGAACGCCTTCTACCACAGTATCCGGAAGTGCTCGTACCGTAATGGTTTCTTCAAGTGTTTCTGGGTTGAGGCTAATGATTCGCTGAGAGCCAAAGTTGATGTCATCCAGACTAATTGTACTCTGGTCATCAGCTTGGATAGTAATTTGTACTTCTCCGGTGGGAGGAGTATTCAAAGAAACTGTGTAAGTGCCTGAACCATTGTTTTCAGTGATGGTGATGGCCTGGCTGAAGATTAGCCCAGAGTCATTATCACCAATATCGACAGTGATCTCTTCTGGTAGCTCGCCCAGGTCATAGTCTTGGTCTTCGGAAGCAATTTCATGGCTAATTTTGCTAGTGTGATCACCTTCGACCTGATCATCATCCAACCCCTGTACTGTAATTTCTTTTTCCAGGGTTTCAGCGTTGAGGGTAATCTCTTGCTCAGGGGCAAACTCTCCGTCACCCACTTTGATTAGACTCTGGTCATCGGCTTTGATAGTGACTGTTACGTCACTAGTAGGCACAGTGCTTAAGCCAATTGTGTAAGTATCTTCTTGACCTTCCTCAGCAGACAAGGTGGTCTCACTGAAAACAATTCCAGGATTATTATCTGTAATTGTGGCAGTAAAGAAGCCGCTAGTTCCTAGAGGATAGTTAGTGTTATCCTCGGTCTGAGTCACTTCGTGGCTGATAGTGCTGGTGTGAGTTCCTTCAACCAGCTCGTCATCAGCCGCTTGTACAGTGATGGTTTCTTGGAGTTTTTCTGGGTTGAGAGTAATGACTTGGCCGGAGGCAAACTCCCCTTCACCTACCTTGATTAAACTATCGTCATCAGCGGTCAGAGTAACGGTCACCTCTCCAGTAGGCAGAGTATTTAAAGCAACTGTGTAAGTCCCTTCATCACCGCCTTCTGTGATTGCGATCGCATCACTAAAGATTAGTCCAGGGTCATTGTCAGTAATGTCGATAGTAACATCCTCGATCTCCTGGCCTAGAGGATAATTGGTGGTATCACTTGAACCAGTAATTTCATGGCTGATAGTGCTGCTGTGGTCGCCTTCCACAGCGGTGTCATCAACCACCTGGACTGTGATAGTTTGCCGTATAGTTTCCCTGAGCTGGATCGGAAGGCTAGAAGCAAAGTTTGTACCAAAGTCTGTGCTGATTCTAGTCTGTGGATCAGCGGTGATAGTGACTTCTACTGAACCACCCCCCACAGGAGGAGTATTTAAACCAATTTCGTAAGTCCCGATCTCTCCTTCAGTGAGATCGAGATTACTGATAATGACTACTCCAGGCTCATCATCAGTAATCTCAGCTATAACATCTGGAATTTCCAGATCCAGGGGATAGTTTGTGTTGTCTTGGGATTCAGTAATCTCGTGGGTGATGGTGCTGTCGCGAAGACTCCTAAATTCACTATCATCCTTACCCCGCACGGTAATGGTTTGAAGGGTGAGGTCATTAAATGTAACATCTTGACTAGAAGCAAAGCTAGTACCATCAATACTGATTTCAGTCTCATCATCAGCTGTGATAGTAACTTTGACATCTCCAGTAGGCTGAGTGCTTAAACCAATTTCATAGGTATCAGTACTGCCTTCAGTGACCTGAGGAGTACCAATGATAACCACTCCGATATCATTATCAGTAATGGTGGCAGTGACGTCCTCAATGGGTGTGTTCTCATTAGAATAGTTTGTATCCGCTGAAGCAATGCTGTGGGTAATGATGCTGCTGTGAATTCCTTCCGGCGGATCATCATCTACCGCCTGCACCTTGATTTCTTTTTCCAGTGTGCTTTGGTTGAGGGTAATCACCTGCTCTGATCCAAACTCTTGACCATCAACACTGATCAGACCTTGCTCATCCGCTGTAATGGTAACCGTTACATCCTCAGTAGGCTCGGTGGTTAAACTAATGGTGTAAGTACCCTCTTCACCCTCTGAGAGAGACAAAGACTGATTGGAGATAATGACTCCAGGGGTACCATCTTTAATGTCGATAGTAGTAAACTCTGTTCCCTGTCTTTCAGGATAGTTCGGATCCACAGAATCGGTAATTTCGTGTCTGAGGGTACTGGTGTGAAGACCTTCTACATCGTCGTCTATTGTACCTCGCACCGTGACAGTGGTTGGTGTAGTGTCACTAAGTTGAATATTTCGACTGGGAGCATAGTTTATGTTATCCAGAGCAAGTTCACTTTCCCCATCTGTGGTGATAGTAACTGTTACGTCACTAGTGGGGGTAGTACTTAAAGCCACTTGATAGGTTGTCGAGTCTCCACCTTCCTCAGTGGGCTCGGTTGCTGGAGTGATGATCAGACCTGGGTCATTGTCAGTAATATTTACAATTACATCTCCAGCCTTACTGTTTACTTTATAATCTGAGTTCTCTGGAGCGTCAGTAATGGTGTGGGTGATGGTGCTGGTGTGAGCTCCTTCGGGGCTTGAGTCATCTATAGGCTTGACGGTGATAGTTTTTGCGCCTGTGTCACTGAATCTAACCTCTTGGCTTGCGGCAAATGTGCTACCTCCGTCAATACTGATCAGACTCTGGTCATCAGCCTGAATAGTAACTATTACATCTCCACCAGGAGACTCTGTTAATCGAAGTGTGTAGTTACCGTCATTACCCTCTTCAACAGATGAGGCAGTACCAAAATCGAAAAGGCTGGAGCTATCATCAATAATCTGAATGGTAGCGTTATCTATTGTTGTGTTTTCAGGATAGTTGTCGGTATCGTCTGTATCAGTGATTGTGTGGGTGATTGTACTTTCGTGAGGAGTCCCTTCTGATGAGTCGTCATTTCCTGTAGCCTGTACCTTAATGGTTTGGGGTGTAGTATCGCTAAGTGTGATAGTTCCCTGCTCTACAAACCCACTCCCATCCGGCAATTTGATGTCACTATCGTCATCAGACTCAAGGGTGATTGTTACCGGTCCATCAGGATTGGTGCTTAATGCAATGGTGTATTCATTTTCCTCACCTTCTAAAATCTGACCAGTAGGTTGAGTAATGATTACCCCAGGATCATTGTCAGCAATCTTGAGAGTGACATCCCCAACTTTACCACGTGGAAAGTTTGAACTGTTTGAATTAGTAATTTCGTGGCTAATGCTGACTGTTTGAGGTCCTGTGACATCTGAGTCTTCAGCAGCCTGCACCGTGATAGTTTTTTCAAATGTGGTGCTGTTGAGGGTTATCATTTGCTCGGAAGCAAATTCTTGGTCATCTTCTACCTTGATTAGACTCGATCCATTGGCTTTGATGGTGACTGTTATGTCTGCATCAAGCCCGTCTGCTTTAATGGTGTACGTACCTTCTTCACCCTCTGTAATAGACAACATTTGGTTATCGAAGGTGAGCAGATCTGGGTTATTGTCAGTAATCGTGGCAAAGACCTGTCTAGTTTGACCTTCAGAATATTGTCCTTGTGTTGCCTGGGACTGAGTAATGGTGTGGGTGATGGTGCTGCTGTGCTGACCTTCTAGGATGTTGTCCTCAATCCCCTGCACGGTGATTTCGGTGGTGAAGTCAGTTGGGGTAAAGGTTATCTCTCGGGAAGAGACAAAGGTTTTGCCCCCATCTAAACTAAATTCACTCTGACCATCGGTAGTTTCGATTTCGACTGTTACGTTTCCATCCGGCGCGGTACTCAATCCAAATTCATAGGTACCATTTTCACCCCCTTCAATGGGTGTAGGCGTGCCTTGGATATATAGCCCTGGGTCATTATCGGTAATGTCAAGGCTGACAGGAGTAAGTTCGGTATTTAGAGGATAGTTGGCTTCGTCCTCTGTGGCTGTAACAGTGTGAGTAATTGTGCCTGGGTGAACACCTTCAGCAGTGCCATCATCATTAACCCGCACTGTTACAGTTTTTGCTGAGTTGTCACTGAAGACGACGGTGTGTTGGGTATCGAACCCTTGCTCATCCACATTGATTTGACTCTGCCCATCAGTTCTGAGGGTAACAGTGACGGGTTGAGTTGGTGGGGGGTCTAAGGCAATAGTGTATGACGGCTGTTGAGAACTACCTTCATTAAGGTCGATATTTGTTGTTGAAAGAGTAACGTTTGCCATAGTGATTCAAAATGTTTAGTTAGTTATCTATAGCGATAGCTAGTACCAATTGCTAATTAGGGATAGCTGCATCAGAATTCGCTTCGGGTTTGGGTCAATGGGTTTGGGTCTATAGGAATTGGCTAAAGGGATTTCCGACACCCACTGGTATAGGTGTCGATCTGAGTTATCCATCCTCTGGCAATACAAATCCCCGACCGGGTTTCAATTTGTCTTAAAACCTTTCCCCAATTAATTTGACCCAGCGATTTTATTGTCTTCCCCTTGACCTACTACTGTTCACCGGGAAAGTACCGAATTGACTGTGGCGCTAACTAGGGATTTTACATAGACTTCTCGAAAACTTTGCGTTTATAATAAATTACTGGCTTACCCCCCTTGAAAACTGCCCCACACCCGTCAGAGACTGGAGTTGTTCAGGCATGAGCGTTTCAGAGGTGTTTTGTGAAAAAAGTTTTAGGAATCATTCTTGGTGGTGGCGCAGGAAGCCGCTTATATCCCTTAACCAAGCCCCGGGCTAAACCAGCGGTGTCGTTGGCAGGTAAATACCGCTTGATCGATATTCCTGTCAGTAACTGCATTAATTCTGAGATTTACAAAATCTATGTCCTAACCCAATTTAACTCAGCATCTCTCAATCGCCACATTACCCGTGCCTATAATTTCTCTGGCTTGACAGAAGGGTTTGTTGAAATTTTACCAGCCCAAAAAACTGCCGAAAACCCAAGCTGGTTTCAGGGAACAGCAGATGCGGTTCGTCAGTATCTGTGGCTATTTGATGGCTGGGATGTTGATGAATACCTAATTCTATCAGGAGACCACCTCTACCGGATGGACTACCGCTTATTTGTCCAACGTCACCGGGACACTGGAGCGGATATTACTCTCTCGGTTGTGCCTATTGATGAGACACGGGCATCTAGCTTTGGCTTGATGCAAATTGATGATCGGGGCAAGGTGATTGACTTTCGCGAGAAACCTACAGGGGAATTGCTTAAACAAATGCAAGTGGATACTACTGTGCTTGGGCTTACACCAGAACAAGCCAGAAATAGTCCTTACATTGCTTCGATGGGGATTTATGTCTTTAGTAAAGCAGTGATGAAAGAACTCCTCGAAGCTAATTCTGAGCACACAGACTTTGGTCACGAAGTTATCCCAGCCTCGATGCAAAAATATAACATTCAAGCTTACTTATTTAATGATTATTGGCAAGATATCGGCACTATTGAGGCATTTTACAATGCTAACTTATCCCTGACTCGTCAACCTAAGCCATCCTTTAGCTTTTATCAGGAAGATGCTCCGATTTACACCAGGGCTCGTTATCTACCGCCCTCAAAGCTTTTAGACTGTCGGGTAACAGAGTCAATAATTGGGGAAGGGTGTATTCTCAAAGACTGCCGCATTAATAACTCGGTATTGGGATTGCGATCGCGAGTGGAAGCTGGAACAGTTATCGAGGACAGTTTAATTATGGGGGCTGACTACTATCAATCTTTAACAGAACGTCTCTCAGCCCAAGAACAAGGCCAAGTGACTTTAGGGATTGGTAAGGATACCGTTATTCGTCGTGCAATTATCGATAAAAATGCTTGTATCGGTAACAATGTCAAAATCTTCAACAAGGATCGTGTGGAAGAAGCCAACTGCGAAAGTGAGGGATTTTATATTCGTAATGGCATTGTTGTAGTGATCAAAAATGCCGTAATTCCCCATGGAGCCGTGATTTAGTATGGGGTGGAAAGGGTAAGCTAATCCACATCAAAATTAGGCGCTAGGCAAACTTACCCTAGGGATAGGGATTAGACATGCTTAGCCTAGGCATTAAGTACTACAACCATTAACCATTAGCCTCAGACCTTGCTACCTCAGACATTGCCCTAACCCTGAAAAAACCTTTGACAGAGTATGCGCCCATGTACGGAAATTGCGATCGCACCAGTGAGGAACAACCGAACTAAGTTTACTTGAAACCTTTGTTACCCTAGCGTTGAGGTAGATAAACCATAATCCAAGGGCAATAACTTACCCCTTACGATCTTAGACGATTAGGAGAAACTCTTGATGGCTGCGACCGACTTCAAAGACTATTACTCCATCCTAGGAGTCAGCAAAACTGCTAGTGCTGATGACATTAAAAAGTCCTTTCGGCGTTTGGCCCGGAAGTACCACCCAGACCTGAATCCTGGTGACAAACAAGCCGAGGCTCGCTTTAAGGAAGTCAATGAAGCCTACGAAGTTTTATCTGACTCGGACAAACGCAAGAAATACGATCAATTTGGTCAGTACTGGAAGCAAGCGGGACAAGGATGGTCTGGTCGTAGTGGAGTCGGTGTTGATGTTGGTGGCTTTGATTTTAGCCAGTACGGCAGCTTTGACGAGTTCATTAATGAATTGCTGGGTCGCTTTAGCACTGGTGCCCCCGGTGGTGCTGGCAGAAGTAGTCATAGCTACTCCTACCGTACAAGTACTTCTAGCTCTAATGGGTTTAATGATTTTGGTGGTTTTAGTGGCTATAGCAGCACCTCAGGCTTTAACAACACTACAGGAGCAAGTGCTGACCGGGAAGCAACCATTAGCCTCAGTTGGTCTGAAGCCTTTAATGGTGTCCAAAAACGTTTCAGCCTAGGTAGTGAAACTATAACTGTCAAGATTCCCCCTGGTGCCAAACCCGGTAGTCGTATTCGGGTGCGAGGCAAGGGTCAGGTCAACCCTCTGAATCAGCAAAAGGGAGATTTGTATTTGAAAGTAGAACTCAAATCTCACTCTTTCTTTGAGTTCGATGGTGAGAATCTGGTTTGCGAAGTGCCAATCACACCAGATGAAGCCGTTTTGGGTGGGTCAATCGACGTACCAACTCCAGATGGCTCTGTGAGTATGAATATTCCTGCTGGTATTCGTTCTGGTCAATCTCTGCGCTTGCGGGGTAAAGGCTGGTCTTTACCTAAGGGTGGACGTAGTGATCAGTTAGTGCGAATTACGATAGTAACTCCGAAAAACCTCACTAATCAGGAGCGGGAGTACTATGAAAAAATCCGTGAAAGTCGCCGCTTCAATCCTCGCAGTCACTTGTCCCAAGTTCGACTTTGATTATAGCAAGTCTTATACCCATGAGGTACAAATCTCTGGGTTAATGGGAGCAGGGAGCAGGGAGCAGGGAGCAGGGAAGAGGCAAGAGGCAAGAGGCAAGAGGTAAAAAATAATGTGTACCTCATAACTGCGATAAACGCTATATATCTAGCAATTTTCAATGGGGCTAGGTACTTTCCTGCTGGGTTAATTGGAGTAGGCAGTAGGGAGTAGGCAGTAGCCAGTACGGGTAAGACAATGGAAGGTACCTCATAAGAGGGTGTCGATGGCATTGAGCAGTCTATCTACTTCAGCATTGGGATTCAGGAAAGAAAATAGATGTTGAAAGCGGAGTTTTCCTAGCTGATCTAAAAGAAATTGGCCAGGTAGGGGAGCACCAAGTGCTTGACCAAGGTTATAGGCACGAAAGGTTCTACAGTTGGGGTCGCTCAGCAGTGGCATTTGTAAACTGAGATCGTTAACAACTTGTTGGCTTTGCCTGATATCTGTACTCGTAATCATTAACACCTCAACCCCTTTCTCAGTCAAGCGTTGGTAGTTCTCATTGATGTTTTTGATGTGAGGGAAGCACAGGGGACAGTAATGCTTTTCTGTGAAAATTCGGGTGAATGCCAAGATGACCGGTTGTTTGCCCTGATAATCGGATAATTTGGTCTGACGGTTATTGGTAATATCTGGTAGCTCAAAATCAGGTGTCCTTGCTCCGAGTTGTAGCGCGTTAGTTGCTGGTACAGGCACAAAATTGTGGAAGAAGCGCTGATTGATTAAGCCACTAAAGTTAAGGTCTCTCAGCATCAGGGGTTCAATTCTCCTGGAGAGGGAATAGTTTATGGTTACTGTTATAGTTTACCTGTAGGCACCCTCAACTGTAGCTAGTTCAGGCAAAGAAGAGCGATCGCTACCCATAAACCAGCAGGACTTACGCAAAACTGAACCCCATCTTCCCATCAGGACCGATTCACAATTTCAATGGGTGACAGCTGATAGTGATTAACCGGACTTAATTTTAATGAACTTAATTTTAATGATTCGATTAAACGCTGTAAACCTGACTCTACTGACCACTGAGGTGTAAAATCTAAACAGGAAGATACCCTTGAAATATCAGCTTGGGAATGTTGAATATCTCCTGGACGGGCAGGGGCAAATTTAGTTTCTGATTTCCACTGAGGAAAGCACGTTTTTAGACTATCAACGAGCTGAAGTAAAGAAGTAGATTTTCCGGTGCCTAAGTTACAAATTAAGCATGAGCCGGATTCTAGGGGTGTTGTTAAAGCTTTGGCAAAAGCCCTGGCAACATCCTTGACATAGATAAAGTCTCGTGTTTGAGTCCCATCTCCGTAAATAGTGATGGGTAAATTGTGCTGCATGGCATTAACAAAGATAGAAATTACACCGGAGTATGGGGAGTTAGGTACTTGTCGAGGACCAAATACATTAAAAAACCGTAATCCCACAAATGAAAAATCTATTTGTTTGGCAACTAAACTGGCATATTGCTCGCTCACCAGTTTTTGTAAGCCATAGGGAGAAATAGGAGAAGTCTGTTGATTTTCTGAAATAGGTACTTGGGTTGGATTGCCATATACAGCGGCTGAGCTGGCAAAGACTAGTTTAGGAATGTTTAAGGTTTTGCAAAGTTCAATAACAGCAATCGTTGCCGAAAGATTATTGTGATGAGACTCTAGAGGTTGCAGCCAAGATGCTGTAACCGAGGGGGTGGCTGCTAAATGGGCAATGCCATCAATTTTACTTGTAAATTTAGTTGTAAAATCCTCTGGTTTACAGGTGGATATGTCTTTTTCCAGGAATTTGAGATGAGGATGCTTAGGTAGGTTTTGTAAGCTACCGGTGGCAAGGTTATCAACTACTGTGATCTGATGACCTTCTGATAGAAGTTGTTCGGTAAGATGAGAGCCAATAAAACCAGCTCCGCCAGTGACAATAAAGTGCATAATTTTTGAGTTTTTACTAAGTAATGGTTAACTAAGTAATGGTTAACTAGGTAAGGTTTAACTAAGTAAGTTTTATTTGCCTAATTAGTGTGAGATTTACTAATCAAAATGAGCTCCACTAAGTACTCTTGATCACCTTGTCTTAAGTCTGAAACCAATGGCGAACTGTTACAGGCAATGTCCGCTGTGCTATTAACCTCACAAGAAGCTTAGGTCGCAAAAGGTAGTACAGGATAGGATGCTTATAAGACCAAAGTCTCTTTTCAAGAGCATCCCAGAGTTCAGTATCTTTGACCCCTTGTTGAGATAAATACTTTGATAGCCAGTTTAAGAAAGTCAGATGCGCTGGATTCAGATGACCAGGAGTGTATTTTCCTGTTTGCTCTGCCATAGAACAGCAGTTATTAGGATGCTGTCTATACCAATCCCAACAGTCACTAGTGACAAATACAGGGGCTTTGAGATATACCTTGGCGAAAAAGGCTTGATCTTCGTACATTCCCTGGAAGCTTTCTTCAAATCCACCTGTAATATCAAATAGTGTTCGCCGGATCAGGACGCTACAAGTGGCGGGAGTTCTAGCTTGATTTTGCAGCAACAGGGTGAGCAGCCTGGGGGAGTCAAACAAAGTATTGTAGTCAGGCGCAATTTCTCGCATGGAGTCGCGATGAATATCTTGAGGTTTCTCGGTCCAGCTATACCAAAATTTAGTTAGACCACAAACTACATCGGCTTCTGGTTGTGAACTGAAAATTGCTAGCTGCTTTTCCAGTTTCTGGGGCAACCAAATATCGTCAGCATCTAAGAAGGCAATATACTCCCCTTTGGCATGGTGGATGCCTAGATTGCGTGTGGCACTCATGCCCCGATTCTGATGACCTTCGTGTTCCAAATAGCGGACTTTTTCCGGGTATTTTTGGGCATATCCCTGGGCAATTGCTGTGCTATTGTCGGTGGAGCCATCGTCTACCAGCAGCAGTTCCCAGTTGTTATAGGTCTGGGCAAATACGCTTTCAATGGCTTCTTCAATGAACTTCTCAGCATTTAAGAAGATCATAATGCCAGAAACTAGTGGTTTGTGACTCATTTGATATCACTCCTATTCAATTCAAGTTTATTTACTTTCCGTTAATGGACAATATTAATGATCTGAGTTCCGAAAATTTTGAAAACGTTTTCAATATACTTAATAGTCTTTGTTTGATCTTCCATTTAAGATACATAGACTTGGAGGACCAATAATACACAGTGGAATTACTAGCTAGTAATAGTTCCTTGATGAATACATACCAGACTTTGATATCTTTGATTTTATGTTCAGATAAGTACTGTCCTACCCAATTCAAATAAAATAGACGTGCAATATACTCTTTGCCTGTTTTTTCTGCAATAGAACAGCAGTTGTTCGGGTGCTGTCGATACTTGTACCAACAATTGCTAACTGGAAAAACCGGTGCATGGAGACAGATCTTGCTGCAAAAGACCTGATCTTCATAAAGACCTCGGAAGTTTTCCTCAAAACCACCAACATCTTCTACAATCTGACGTCGCAACAACATGCCAGATATGCTAATCCGGCGTTGTAATAAAAGAAGAAACAGGGTTGGTGGATTGATCAGGGTATCGGTCTGCACACCAACCTTTTCGAAATAATCCCGTTGTTGGTCTTCAGGATTTCCAGTCCAGCTATACCACCATTGAATTGGTCCGTAGACCATGGCAGCCTCGGGATGAGCATTCAAGAGAACAACTTGCTCTGCCAAGGTATTTGGTAACCAGATGTCATCAGCATCTAAAAAAGCAATATATTCACCTTTGGCATGGCGGATACCCAGATTGCGAGTGGCACTCATGCCGCGATTCTGGTGACCCTCGTGTTCCAGATAGCGAACCTTTTCCGGATATTTACGAGCATACTGCAAGGCTATTTCTGTACTACCATCAGTGGAACCATCATCAACCAGGAGTAGTTCCCAGTTGTCGTAAGTTTGAGCAAAAACACTCTCAATGGTTTCTTGAATAAATGGTTCAGGGTTTAAGAAAATGATGATAGTGGAAACTAGTGATTTGTTATTCATAATTAAAGCCATCTTGACAACCAACGAGCAAAGGTTTTTCCGTCCCAATCCTGAACCTCAACACGAGGCAACAGAAAAGAGTTGCTATGTTTATGAACCCGGTCAACAACACTAGAACAGGCGCAGGTAAATCCAGCTTCTTTGATACTAGAAATAGTGTCAGCAGTGTAATCGCCATGGGGATAGGAAAAACTCGTAACTGGATGCCCTAGGATTTCCTCAAGATAGTGTTTGCTTTGTTGGATTTCATCCTGCTGAGAAGCTACTGGAAGTTTAGAAAGAAATGGGTGGGTTACTGTGTGAGCCCCGACTTCAATCAGTCCCCCTTCTTCGAGAGCTAACAGTTCCTCAGGAGACATAGAGCGATGGGTCGAGCGACCAATTGGTTCAGCATTAGCCCAGACCCTAATTGCCTCTAGCACCTTTTCTCGCTTGTGGGTAGATAAAGGATATAGCAGTTGATAAAGGGAGCGATAGAGGGTATGGCGAAGGGTGGGATCTTCTTTTCCTGCAGCACTCCAATGGCGATAAAATTGGTAATCAGCTTGACTGTAATAGGCGGCTTTGCCTAATTCCCATGTGTAGGTACTGCCGTTGATAGTTAACTCAAGTATTTCCGGTAATATACCAGGTTGTAATATTAGTCTATCTAGTTCATCCCACCAGAATTCATGCCTATGGCCAATTCCTCCAGTTGTTACAAAAACTGTTGCGGGAATGTCATAGCGTTTCAATAATGGTTTAGCATTGTAAAAATTATCAGCATAGCCATCATCAAAGGTGATAACAACTGACCGCTTTCTAAGCTGGCGGACGCGAATTGTTTCTGTCAATTGCTGTAGACTCAGAGGGTAACGATGTTTTCGTAAAACCTCTAGATGTTCCGCAAAATGCTCTGGGCTTACACATAGAGACCAAGGGTCTGAATCTACTTCAGCCACACGGTGGTACATTAAGATCACCACACCTGGCAAGATTTTATTTTTGAGCCGCCAGGCTGTCTTTTCCAATTTGCTACTGACCTTGCCTATGCTCATGGTTTCAGCTCCTTGACGACTCTAGCCGTAATTAAGACCTGGTAGTTAGGGTCGTGATAGTTGAGTTGTGCCTGGGGCAATTCCTTAGTTACCAAGCCGTGCAGAAATGCGATCGCACTCAACACATTGCCTTGGGCTTCAACCTGCACTGGGGTTTCTCGAAAGGCTTCCTTAAAAAGTCGCTGAGTTGACAGAGTAGTGAAACTCCAGTATTGACCCCAGCGATTCATATCATCACAGCTGATTTGGGTGATGCCTGGAACAGTGGCGAGTAGGACACCGCTGGGTTTGAGAATGCGGTGGAGGGTTTTGAGGGCGGCTGGCACATCGTAGATGAATGGGAGAGTTTGAGTTAGGATAATGCAGTCGAAGGTGTCGGATGGTAGATGGTCAGCCTTGGTTAAATCTGCCACAATCGTGGCTTGGGGATTACCCTCTTCCACATGAAGCACGTCACTCTGGGTGACGCGATCGCCACCGAATTTGTGAGTGTAGAGAGGTTCTTTAATCTCTAGTACGTGTCCTTTAATATCCTGACCATGACGGGCAAGAAAATGCTCAATATAATATCGGTCAATAGGTAAACCCCGGTCTAGACCGAAGTCAGAGCTGATCGGCTTGACTCGTCGGAGGCTACCAAGGTTTACCCATCCTACTGGTAAACGACCGTGCCATATTTCTCGTAGCCAGCGGTATACAGAAATAGGCCATCTGCTAACCTCCGTTATAGTCATGATTTCACCTCCCCTTTAACTGCCCTGACTGTAATTAAGACTTGATACTCGCGGTCTCGGTAATCAAGTTCTTTCTGGGTCAACTCCTCCATGGCTAGTCCCTGCAAAAATGCGATCGCTGCCAGTACATTGCCATGGGTTTCAACGTGAACGTTTGTTTTCGGAAATAGTTCTTCAAATAGCAAGCCTGCTGATTGAGAGGTCAAGGCCCAACACCAATCATCGCCCCAGTCGCATTTAACGATTTGGCTGATTCCCGGAAAAGTGACCAGCAAGACTCCACCAGGCTTAAGGATTCGGTGGAGTGTCCCTAAAGCGGTTCGCATGTCGTAGATTAGGTGTAGGGTTTGTGTCAGGATTACGCAGTCGAAAGCCTCTGACGGGATGTGATCAGCGTTGGTTAAGTCTCCCACAAAGGTGGCTTGGGGATTGCCTTCCACGACGTGGAGTACATCGCTTTTTGTGACCTGGTCTGCTCCGAAACGACAGGTGTAGGTGTTTTCGCCAATTTCCAATACTCGTCCTTGGATGTCATTACTGCGGTGAGCAAGGAACTTTTCGATGTAGTAGCGGTCTATGGGGAGACCACGGTCATAGCCAAACTCGCGACTGATAGGTGTAATCCGCCGCAGGCTGCCAAAATTGACCGACCCTACTGGTAGACGACCATGAAATATATCGTATAACCAACGGTATCTAGAGGCAGGCAATGTTAGCTTTGCTATTGGTTGCAATTGTGCTTTCAACTGTTTTTTCATAGGTTTTACAAAATATCGAATACGATTTTTCCAATACTGCAAGGCTGGATGATTATATCGCCATAGCTCCTTTTGTAGAGCAGACCAAAGTTTAGGGTTTTTGAAGCTTTCTTTAGACAGATATTCCTTTAACCAATTCAAGAAAATCCGACGAGCCGTATATTCTTTTTTTGTGTCTTGGGAGGTATAACAAATAGAATCTTTATGCTGACGATACTTTTCCCGACATCCACTTTCCACAAAGACAGGGGTCTTCAGGAAGATTTTGGCTAAAAAGACTTGATCTTCATAAAGACCTCGGAATGTCTCTTCAAAGCCACCGACCTCTTCGACAATCTGCCGTTTTACCATAAAGTTAGAGGGACAGGGAACAGCGCCTCCACCTTGTATCAAGAATTTAATTAGGGTTGGTGGCTGAATCAGAGTATTGAGTTGAACTCCCAATTCTGGCATGTAGTCCCGCTGACTGTCTTCAGGATGGCCAGTCCAGCTGTGCCAATACAAAGTATTTCCATAGACCATAGCAGCCTCTGGATGAGAGTCCAAAATTGCTATCTGTTTTTGCAGTTTCTGAGGTAGCCAGATATCATCAGCATCTAGCAAAGCAATGTACTTACCCTTAGCATTACCAATACCCAAATTACGGGAGGCACTCATGCCGCGATTTTCGTGATCTTGGTGTTCTAGATAACGTACCTTGTCAGGATATTTTTCCACATACCGTTGGGCAATGGCAGTACTGTTATCGGTGGAGCCGTCGTCTACCAGCAGCAATTCCCAATGGTCATAGGTTTGCGCAATTACACTGTCTATTGCTTCCTCAATGAACTTTTCAGCATTTAAGAAAATCGTAATTACAGAAACTAATGGTTTGCTATTCATCTCATTTATTTATACAAAAGTTATCTAGCAAAGGGAACAGGGAACAGGGAACAGGGAATCGGGAATCGGGAATCGGGAATCGGGAATCGGGAATCGGGAATCGGGAATCGGGAATCGGGAATCGGGAATCGGGAATCGGGAATCGGGAACAAATATTTTCTCAATTTATTTATGATTGTTATCGATTAAATCTAAGAGTTTTGAATCAAAATCATTCATTAAATTAGCACAGATATTATTCTTCCCAATATTAGTATTTATCCAATCAAGTCAATGTCTAATTAATGATGTAGGAGATAGACAGCTAACTTGCTTTTATCAAATGTGGACATAGCGATTTTGCAAGCGATAGAGTTCAGTAAAGAATCCATTGAGCTTCAATAAATCCTGAAACTTCCCATGTTCGATCACCTGTCCCTGGTTCAACACCAAGATCTGATCAGCTTGTTCAATGGTGGAGAGGCGATGGGCAATAACAATCACCGTTCGATTTTGACTAAGATTATTTAGCGCCTCTTGGATTAAGTTCTCGGAAACACTATCGAGAGCATTAGTTGCCTCATCGAGAATCAGAATTTCTGGGTCGCGGACGATAGCACGAGCCAAGGCAATACGCTGTCGCTGACCTCCTGAGAGTCGAATTCCCCGGTCTCCTACTTTGGTATCATAACCTTGAGGCAATTGACTGATAAATTCATGGGCATGGGCAAGTTTGGCTGCTGCTCTAATTTCGTCTTCTGTAGCATCCAGCCGACCATAGGCAATGTTTTCCCCTACTGTTGTACTAAACATATGAATCTCCTGACTAACCAGGGCAATTCGGCTGCGCCAGTCAGCTAGATCCAGCTGTTGCAAGGGACAACCATCTACATAAATCTCTCCCTCTGTCGGGTCATAAAAACGGTAAATCAAGTCAATAATTGTGGATTTACCCGCACCTGAAGAGCCTACTAACGCAATGGTTTTACCTTGTGGGATAGCAATTGAAATAGTCTTAAGTGCAGGTTTTTCTGAGGGGTTGTAGTGAAAGGTGACAGATTCAAAAGAGATTTCTTGTCTGAGACCTTTAAAAGGAGTGTGACCAGAGTGAATATAAGGTTTATCAGAGGGATTCAAAAGATACATGACGTCTTCTACAGCACTTGTCAACGCAGCAAGTTCCACACGGGCACTATCTAACTGTTTCACCTGAGGTTGTAGACGATAGAGCATAAATAGAAACGTTAGTAATGTCGGTAGGGTAGCTTGGTTATGAAGCAGTGCAATAACTAGAATGCATAGAAGTAGAATTGTCGAGAGTACTTCAGAGAGGGGATTGACAACTTTAGCGAAAAGCTGAATCTTTAGTAAAGTATTACTTAAGTGCTTTGATGCCACATCAAAACGCTTATGCTCATAGGATTCATGGCCAAAAGCCCGAATTATCTTCATTCCAGAAAACCCTTCCAACATCAGGCAAGCAACGGCAGAATTAGCCTGCACCGCTTGTTTCCCTCTGTCATTTACGGATCCTGTCACCAACTTGATACTGAGGGAAATTAGTACTAATCCAGCAGCAACTAAAAGGGTTAGTTGCCACGATATTAACAGTAACAAAATTACAAATACAGAAATGGTACAGACATTAATGATCAGGTTAAAAAAATGCGATAGAGCCTCACAACTCCGCCAGGTTTGCTCAGTCAGTGTGTTGAGTAAATTTCCTGATTGATTCGTTTCTAAAAAAGAATAACTGACTTTCAGAAGCTGATTAAAAACACTGGCTCGTAACCGATGGTTAATCTTAAGGTAAAGCCAAGAGACTAAACTAGTATTTATATAAACAATTAAGTTTTTAATAAAAATGATTATGAAGATACATAAAGCAATAACTAAAATCCGAGCTTCGCTTGGCCAATCAATAACGATTTGCTCGATATTATTTAAAATAAAGCTATTTTGGAAGGCTTGAGAGCCTATATTACCAGAACTTTCCAGAAGAGGAATAAATAAACTAATACTAAATCCTTCTGCTAAAGAAGAGAAGACGCCTAAGGTTATAATTAATGGCAAAACCCAAGGATAAAATTTAAGTAATGGCGATAGGATTCTGAGTTGATTCATGCTTTATTGTTAATTATAAGCGCTGCGCGCAGGAAATAGGGAATAGAGAATAGGGAATAGGGAATGATTTAGCGTAGTATTCTAAAGGTTTTATAAATTCGTCTTCGATTACAGAAAAGATTAAGTTGAAATACCCAACGCTAGTTGACGGAGGGTTTGGGTCAGCGATCGCACGCTGTCGTAGCCATGAGGTCCAAACCAGCGAATTAATAGAATTGCTAAACTCAGGCGGATATAGCTTTCTGAATAGGCCATTTGTGGATAGTGCAAGAAAGCTTGCCTACGGAAATGGATTGCTTCTTTGTAGTTTCCTTGATCCACTGAATTCCAAGCCTGGTAGAGATTTAAGTAGCTATAACTCCGGTTACGCAAGTACAACAACTCAGAAGGAACAGATTGGAAATTTTTTTCTATGGCCTGACGTGAATCCTGGATCATTTCCTCACGCCTTTTAGACATGCTACTGGGATGCTGTCGCCAAAGAGTTAATGGTTCTTTGACCACTCCAAAGAGATAGTTTGCTGCAATCCGAATCCACATATCTCGATCAGCAGCGCTGGATAAGTTGGGGTCGAACATTCCGACAGTCTCAAAGCAACTCCGACGAACCATAACTGAGCTGCCATTGCCAATCATGTCAACCACCAGAATTTTCTCCCAAACATTTCCTTCTTGATGGAAAGCGATCATGCTGTTTGTGGGTTTACCTTGCTGATCAACTAGAGCTGTCCAGGTATACACTAGACCTGCCTCTGGATATTCTTCTAAACAGCTTACCTGTTTTTCAAGTTTAGTTGGCTTCCATAAATCATCTGCATCTAAGAAGGCGATATATTTTCCTTGAGCCTCGGCGATGCCTGTATTTCGTGCTACAGACACCCCTTGATTTTCTTGGGAAATCAGTTTGACTCGGGGGTCTGCTATTTGAGATGCCCATTCAACAATGTGGTCTGAACTACCATCGTTGATAATCAGTAACTCAAAGTCAGCAAGGGTTTGTGCTAAAACACTCTCCACTGTTTTCGGGAGGTATTCCATGGCATTATATGCTGGAATAACAACAGTAACTTTTGGCATAGTCAAGTGCATTAATTAAGTTAGTTAATCAAATTAGTTTGGTCAAATTAATTTGAAATTGAAACAATAATACGACAGATTAATTGTGATCAAAGGCAATAGGTAACCGGTAACTTGGGCTTAGAAAATTTTGGTAAAAGTAGCAAATACTTAACTATTTCATCGGAGCTATTAGTCTTTACTAGACTGGCTAATCATTTCCATGATTAAATCGCGATAGCGTAGAGCAACCATATCCCAACTAAAACGCACCGCATTCTGTCTAGCCTTAGTTTGCCAATCTTTGGTCAAAGCCTTTGCGATCGCTTCAGCATAAGCATCTAAATTTGTTACATCACATAAAATTCCGCTATCAGCTACAAGGTAACGCCGGATCTCATCATCAGTAGCAACTACTGGTAAACCGCAGGCCATTGCCTGTATGTAGGCTTGTCCGAATGGTTCATCGATAGAAGGGAGGGTAAATAGATCCCCATACCGATAAACGTCAGGCATTTGATTGAAGGGAAAGCTCTCTATGGCAAAGCGATTAGCTCCCAGCAATTCCTCACCTAATGCTTGAAAATACGCACGGTCAGGTCCATCGCCACAAATCAGAAGACTGCCATAAGGAAGCTTTGCGATCGCTCGAATTGCCAGTTCCACCCGTTTGTGATCGTTACGGTTTAAAGAAGCAACACACAAGACAATCGGCTTGTTCAAACCTAGGTCGATATGATCTCCCTCTGGCTTGAATCGATTCATATCTACGCCGTTGGGAATGATTGTGACAGGCTGATTAAGACGCTGTTTATCAACAAAGTCAGCCATTGTCTCAGAGAAAACCACCAGATTATTGGGACGAAATCGAAGGTTTCGTGCCAGTGATTTGCCATCGCCAGTCAAACCAGTGTCTGCCTTAAACAGAATGGGTGTGCCAATCAGTCCTCGTACAAAAGCTGCCATGGCCAAACCGCCATAGTCATTGCAAGGAAAGATTAAATCGGCTGGCTTTCTTAGCAGTCGCATCGCACAGGGAAGAAAACTACTCAAGTGTTCAATGACCATATCAGGGTGAGTGGAGAAGCTCCTGAACACTGAGTTAACTAAAGGATTACGTAGGAGATGACGAGCTTTTGTACGAGGGATGCCACCAGCAGGATAGTAAAAAGGACTACAGGGAGCCCCTGCTAACAATTCCACCTCAAAATAAGAACTAAGGTGATCAGTAAGCTCGATCGCAAAGCTTTCGGTTCCACCACTCCAGTTCACTCCTGCACTGGGATGCACTATGGCAACTCTGTAAGAGCGTTCGGTTTTCGTGAGTATCTGAGGTTTGACATCAGAACCCAAAAGTTTTTGAGTCATACTATTCATAATTTACAGGACAAAAATAGTGAAAAAAACAAATAAACTATTTTATTTAATTTTTAATAATTTTATTTTTTTAAACTAAAAAAAACTAGAGTTATTATTTCTTATTAGAGTTTAATATTCCTAAATAATATCCGTTTTTATATAATTAATGCCATAAATAAACAGACCTAATTCAAGATAAAAATTTATATTGTTTTGTCAATTGTATTTTGTTCAGTATTTGGTTTATTCCAATTCCAACCAGCTACTGCCAACAGAGTCCACCAATAGAAAAAGAGAGTTGTATGAGTCCAAATATTCTCGGTAAGCATTCCTACAGGTATTGCTAGAAGAATGGCCAACAGTGTTGAATACAAAGCCCGTTGTTGACTCCCAGGACGGGCCGATCTGATTAACTGGACAAGAGGCACAATCTGAATACCCAAAAAAGTGAAAAAACTGATCATACCTACAATTCCTTGTTCTACCAGGAAACGCACATAGTCGTTGTGGGGTTCCAGCCCATTACTACTGATGAGTTTGTTAGTTCCGAGACCATAACCCAGGATTGGGAAGTGTTTCCATTGCTCTAAAAGATAGGTCCATTGGGCCAGCCGCCAGTTGAAACTATTACCATCTCCCTGGGACAGCAAAATTGCCTTCCAAATATCGATATCTGGATTACCCAGTGGTGTTTGAGCGATGGAGCCGAGGCGTTCTTGTCCAAACTCTGTACTGCCAAACAAGCTGATAATTAGGGCAAACAGGACGATTCCTCCGATCAGGTTAAGCAGGCTCAATCTGGGAGCAATCAAAAAGACGATAAAAGCAGCCAGCATCATCAACCCAAATAGAGCCTTGGTACTCACGAAGAAAAAAGCTAGTACACCTAACAGGAGAAGCCAAGGCTTAGATTGCTGTGCCTGATTCTGTTTCCAGTAGGTCAAGCCAAGGAACAAAAACACGAAAGTGGTAAAGGTATTGGAGTGACCGAGAGTGCCGTTGATGCGAGCAGTGACTTCTAAGGAAGCAGAAAGGCTATACCCTGATGGTTTAATCAGGTCAGGAAGAAGTGAGTCAGGCAAGAGGATCTGGATTGATGCGACGGTAAGGGGCATGACCAGACCAAGAAACAGCAGATTTATAACTGTTTGAGGTGGAAGCCTGTCCTTTAGCTGCATCACTAGTAGGTACACCATCGGCCAAGAAAATAGGCGTACCCACTCCCGGATAGCAGTGGAAAAATAGGAGCCATCTAGTCCTAGTCCTCCTAACGGTAACAGTACTACCCATAAGCCTTGTAGCACCACCCAACCTGCTAGCAACCACCAAAACTTATCAGTGTGAACAATCTGACCGGTTAATAACCTCACGGTCACATAGAGCAAAGTCAAACCAATCAACCCAACGGCGAAAGCGGCTGGTACCCCCTGATCTGAGAAAATATCAAGGGAGCTACGCAATATCAATAGCCCCAGTACGGCTTGCTCAAACCGGGCAAAGAAGTACACCACCACCGCTACTGCAACCAAGCCTAAACCAAGCAAACTCGGCTGAGTACCTGCCAGTAAGCCAACAGCTAGACCAATGGGCACACCTGCCAGTCCTAGCCAAAAGGTCAGAGCAGAGAAACGATGCCAGGGGTTATGAATCTGCATGATCAACCCCCCTGGATACAACAGCACAATTGTTACTGGCTTCGTTGTCATGGGTCTGCCTGAATTGGGATTGAGGCTGGTAACTATCGAAGGAATAGGAATAGTACTGTTGATTGCGATCGCTTATGCCATTGACAACAAACCCCAGTATGGGAGTGCTACTCTCTTTCAATTCCGATACTGTCTTTAGTAGGATATCTTTCTGGGTAAAGTTGGGACGTGTGACTATCACCAATCCATCACTATACCGACTCAAGCTATGGGCATCAGCAAAACTACTAACTGGTGGGGTGTCTACAATGACTAGGTCATAATGATCAGCGGCTGCTGCCAAAATAGACTTCATCACCTGTGACTGTAGGAAGGTAGCCGAACCAGAAGGCAGTTCACTACAGGTCAAAATCGAAAGGTTTGCGATGGCTGTGGGTTGCACCGCCGACCGCCAGGTTTGATTGCTGTTAATCACATCTGTAACCTTTGGCTGAGGGGGTAAGCCAAACAAATTGTGCTGCATTGGGTGACGCCAGTCAGCATCAATAATCAATGTCCGCCAGGAAAATCTTACTGAAACCGCAGCCAAGTGGGAAGCTACCACTGACTTACCCTCTCCGGAAACAGCACTGCTGACCACAATCAGCTGTAACTTCTTCTGAGCACGCAACTCCATGGTGGTCAGGAGCAGGCGGTAAGGCTCGATTAACCTCATATCTGCTAAGAATCGGTTCGGTTGCTTAAGACTGAGTGCCTGAGCAGGTATCTTGGGTAATACCCCCAGCCTAGGCAGGTTCAGCAGTGCCTCCGCTTCCGAGGCATCGTGTAGGGTATTATCCATCACCTCCAGCAGCAGCACCATACCGACAGCTAGGGCAATTCCAGCAGCAGTAGCAATCACCAGCACCACTTTTGGATTGGGTTCCTTGGGTGATGAAGGAAGTTTTGCCCGCTCAATAATTTGAATATTGTTAACTAGTTGGGCTTCTGCAATCCGTGCTTCTTCGAGTTTGTTTTGGAGGAGTTTAAGAGAGGCAATTGCTTCTTCTTGTCGGCGAACTAAGGTAGCAAAGGGTTGCTGTAGAACTGGTATTTGACCAAGACGATTCTGGAGTTTAATACGCTCAGTCTGCACCAGGTAGAGCTTTTGTTCCAGTGCCGACCGTTCTGTTTCAGCTAAAATAAATCTAGAGGTAAAGTCCTGGCTCAACTGATCAGAGGCCACATCAGCAGGGGGAATAATTTGATTATTGGACTGATTAGTGGACTGATTAGTGAGCTGATTAGTGGGCAACAGACGAGAAAGTTTTTGATTGTAGAGGGCAAGAAGTTCATACCGCTCCTGAACCAGTGATATCACCGCTGGATTCTGATCAGTTAGACGCGATCGCATTTTGGCTAACTCCCGATCCAAATCTACTAGCTGAGCTCGTAAGGCTTGGAGTTCTTGATCTTGACCAATGCGTCCAGCAATGTAAGCATTCTGAGTATTATTCAGACTGGTTATGGTCTGGAGTTCTTGGCTACGGGTTTTAGCGTCTTGGAGTTGAATAGACACAGCACGTTCTTGGTCTTCTAAACTGGCTAAACTCCTGACTAAGAGTTGTGTTTGTTCCTCCGGAGACACTAAACCAGTGGTTTGTTTAAATTTGTTTAACGCTGCTTCTGCTGCTGCCACCTCCAAACGCCGTAATGGTACTTCTTTCTCCAAAAATTCCCGCACAGCCTTAGCTTCTGATCGAATCCCTTCAGCACTTTCGGAAACCATTGCGTTAGCGATCGCATTGAGCACCGTGGTTGCCAATTCTGGATTTTGACCCTGATAGCTCAGCTCAAGAATATTGGTGGCAGGCACAATTTTTACCTTTAAATCCTCACGGAGTTTGTCTATTGTCAGTCCTTCGTCTGAAGTGCCCAGTAGAGCAATCTCGTCAAGTGCTCGCTGAAGAACCCGTTCTGACCCCACTAGTTCTGCTTGAGTTGCGATCGGGTTAGCTCCACCGGGTGTATTAGCAGGGACTTGGCTGAGGTTACGACCCAACTCAGATACACTCACCTTTTTATTGTCCAGCATCAGCCGTGCTTTCATTTGGTAGACTGGTGGGGTAACAACCAAATAGGCAATCGCTCCACCAATTACAGATGTAAAGGTAGCAAGGGCTGGCAACAGCCGCCGCCTTAAGGCTAATGGTAGTGATGAAAGGCTTGTGTCCATAACGTTGACGAAACTCTGTGGTTTTACTGGTTCTTGACAAAGGGGAGTGTGACACTGAATTTGGCATCAGAGGACGCACAGAGTTTTTGATAGAGTCTCAAGTTATCAGCAGTAATTTTGTCCCAGTTATAGTAAGTAGCTACATGGTCTTGTGCTTTCTTTGCCATCTCCGCTAACTCTTGAGGTTGGCGGATCGCCCTCTCTAGACCTTGGACACAAGAGTCTACGTCTCCTGCTCGGAACAGTAGACCTCGTTCTTCACCAATCAATTGCTGATGGGGAGGGATATCACTAGCAAGCACTGGAATCCCTTCTTGCATTGCCTCTAGCATCACCAGCGGTAATCCTTCTAAATCCGAAGGCAGAACAAACAACCCTGCCCCCCGAACAATCTCGGCTAAGCGACTTCCATAGAGTTCACCAACGAATAACACGTCTTGATTTGTGCCTGCCAAGTCATGTAGGTTGGCGATGTAGTTATGAGTGTCACTATCACCACCAGCAATCACCAGTTTCCAACCGTTAGATTTGAGCCGTTGGAAAGCTTTGATCAGTAGATCAGGTCGTTTTTCCGGTACAAGCCTGCCCAAGAACAGAATGTAACGCCCCGAGTTTAGACCTAGGAATTTACCATAGGGAAATTTGGGGTCTGACTCTGGGTAACTCCCTGGAGCATTGGGAATATTAATTGTATTCTTGCTATAGGTGTTGAGAAAGTAATTTTGGAGTGCTTGTGAGACTACGACTAACTCATGGGCAGAGTAAACCGCGTTCCTTTCCCCCAAACGAATTAAGCCACTCGACCATGCCCCCCACTTGGCTCGTTGCCAGTCCAATCCCTGACAGGTAACCACAATCTTTGCAGAAGAGGCAATTCTGGAGAGCCAGGAGAACACAGCTGGACCTAGGGCATGGAAATGAATGATATCGTAGCGTTTGCCACTGGAGATAATCGCTGCCAGGGCAGCATTAGCAAAAGCATCTATTCCTCTCAAGCGTATCGAGGGTAGAGAGATTACTCGAACACCTTTGTAGTCAGAGGATGAAAAACCGGTAGACTTGGTGTAAGACGAGCGTGCAAATAGGTCTACCGAATGACCTTGGGCAACCATTCTGGGATAGAGTTCTGTGCAGTAACGTTCAATGCCACCTTGCTTAACAGGTACTCCTTTGGCTCCAATTACAGCAATTTTCATTACTTCTAGTTTCCTCTTTTACAATACTCTTCGGCAGACGAATGAAGTGGTGATGACATCCTGAGTATGTAAGTTTGACTGCTCTATCTTGATTAAAGGCAGCCGATTAGACAGAGATTACAGAGACCGTTGGTGAGCACGGTGTAGCATTTGCTCATAAACACTCGTGACAACTGTGCGAGCACTATAGGGTTGAGCCGTGCGCACACAGGAGGAGGCTGGATAATGCTCTGGATGGTGCAGAACCTTGCCCAAAGCATCTGCGATCGCAACTTTGGTACGCTCCTTGCAAACAATCCCACTGTCAGCACCGAGAAATTTGGGGGTTTCACCACAATTCGTAGTCACTACAGGTGTCCCACAGGCGAGAGCCTCAAGGACAGTCAAGGGCAGTCCCTCGTAAACGCTACTCAAAACAAAGACACTACAGACACGGTATAAGTTTGCTAGTTTTTGTTGACCTACTGCTCCGAGCATAGTCACTCGGTTAGACAACCCAAGAAAGCAAATTTCACCACGGAGTTCATCTTTTAACTCCCCATCCCCAGCAATCAGTAAGTGAACATTGGGAATATATAAAGCTGCCATTGCCCGTATCAGTAACATCGGGTCTTTTTGAGGATGCAGACGACCGGCGAACAGGAGAAAACGGGTCTGTTCAGGCAAATTATGCTCCTGTGCTAGAGCTTTGCGTCTTTGTTCTCGTTCCTTTTGGTCTAGGGCATAGAACACCTCCTCATCAACGGTGTTTTTCAGGTAAGCAACACGATTTGCGATCGCTGGATAACGCTGTTGATAAAACTTAGCTGATTCAGTATTGCAGGAAAAAATTTGGCTAAATTGCTTCACCAGTAAGCGTTCGAGGGCAAAATAGCTTGCAGAAAAACGCTGCCAAAGAATGCCATTATTAGCCGTTGCAGGATTCATCTGCTTGGCAATGTCATTGTGTACAAACAGCGTCTTCTCTCCAGACCAATTGAGAGCTGCTAAGCTAGGTTCGATGCGATGAAAATGCATGAAATCCGATGCCAAGCAACGACCGAACAGGGCAGTCGTATACTTCACTGTCGTGGGTATCAAGCGCCTAACATTGTCATCTTCCATAGGAAACAAGGGCATAAATTGAATGGCTCGACCGGCTAGTTCCCCTTCTTGCCATACACCGGAAGGTGAAGCCAGGTCTCCTGTTCCCACCAACCGCACCTCGAACTCACTCGGAGCATATTTGATAAAGGAGCGGATCACGGTCTGAATCCCACCAATGCTGCTATGCCAAGGATTAAACTGATAGAAAATAGTTAAAATTAGTTTCTGCATTACTTGAATTAAAATGAGAACCGCAATAGCACTTTTTGTTTATATGTAAACAGAGGAGTCATCGAACAAGGGAATTTCGGATCTCGGAACTTCCGATCAGTATTAAAGAGCGATGGAACGCGGTCTTGGGTGAAACCACGGCAGTTGCTCATGGGGGAGACCCCCAAGACCGCACCTCACAGGGGTAGGTTTTTTACAAAGGGGCGAGTACGTACTTTTATTGTCAAGTACCAGAGCACGAGTGGGGGAAATATTGTCAAGTACCAGAGCGCGAGTGGGGGAAACCACGGCAGTTCCATCAAGACAATGATGATTTTTAACGACAATAATGGTATATTTTCTTATCCCCCACACCCGGTCACCCCACACCCGGTCACCCCACACCTGAGGTCAAAGTAAAAAACCTACCCTTATGAGCAAGACCGCACTGCCTCCCCAAGACCGCGCTCCATCAAGACGATCCGAGGATTTTTTGGTGTGCTGATAAATCAGTAGACTTCGCGGCAGTTGTCGGGAACAGGGAACAGCGGATCTGGGAACAGTGGACAAGAATTGACGCAAACACTATCAGAAAACTACTTTTGCAAGAGGTCTAGTATTTGGTTTTATCATCTATTTGCAAATGCTACATATAGCAATTATCTTCACGAGTGAGGTATAAATTTATGGGTTTTAGGGAACAGGTAACAGGAAACAGGGAGCAGGGAGCAGGGAGCAGAGAATCGGTAATAAGGAAAAAAAAATCTCTGTACCTCATAGCTATGATAAACTCTATAATTAAGCATCGTGTGTTCACTAACTAAGTATAATTATTGGAATCGTTACCCTTTATTACCTATAGATAATAGGTAGATGGCATTGATTAAATACCCTAACCTAGGATAAAACTATATTTTTATCAAAAGTAATTATTGTATTTTTTAATAAAAAAATACAATGGTAGTTTATAGTTTATCAACTTGTTAGTTAATACAAATATAAAATCAACAATCAGGATTTTTACATAAATTTTTAAAAACTACTGGATGTAAAAAGCGCTAACACTATTAAGTGAATAGTTGGTGAATTACTATAAAGGAAAAAAAGCTAAATTTTTTTTTACAGACAAATTTTATATACAACTATGAACACTACCAAAAGCATCGGACAGGATATAGCGTTTCTCGAACTTATGAGGTAGAGTATTATTTGAGGCTAATTCCCTGTCTTGAGGGAAAAAGCAAGTGGTTTTGGGTCTGTGTGTTAAGACAGAACCGCCGGATGGAGGAGCTTTGTCTTGATGCAGAGCGCGAGTGGGGTGGCTTCCTTAAAGCTATAGTTGCAAATGTGACCTTGCACTATCAAACCTTGCACTATCAATAAAAAGCCAATAAAAAGCTGTAGGCTATCAACATGTTTAGGCATGAGTAGTAGAGGAGGTGGGCTTGAGCGGTAAGCTAATTGTTTTCGAGGGAGTGGAAGGGGGTGGTAAAACTACCCAACTGCAGCGATGCTCACATTGGCTTCGAGCTGGTGGCTTACAAGACTGTCTAGGTAATGTTTGTTTGGGAAATCAAACCATGCCCGTTGTTGTAGTCACTAGAGAACCGGGGGGAACATTATTAGGCGCTAAGGTTCGCCAACTGCTACTGGATAAAGATTCCTCACCCATTCACCCTCGGGCTGAACTTTTACTCTATGCTGCTGATCGGGCTGAACATGTTGAAGAGTTGATTAAGCCACAGTTAGTCAACGGAGCAATTATTTTATGCGATCGCTACACGGATTCGACAATTGCCTACCAGGGTTATGGGCGAGGTATTGACTTGAAATTGATCGAGGAGCTTAATCAAATTGCTACCGCTGGACTAGAAAGTGACCTCACCCTGTGGCTGGATATTGATGTCGAAATTGGTCTGGAACGGGCGCGACAACGGGGAACCGTTGACCGCATGGAGCAAGCTGACTTAGCATTTCACCGACGAGTGCAGCAGGGATTTCAGCAGTTGTATCAACAAAATCCCCATCGGATTGTTCGGGTAGATGCTAGCTACAGTGAGGAGGAAGTCCATAATTCCATTCAGAAGATTTTGCGTGAACGGTTTAAATCATGGTTCCAGGAGCATTCGATTTTATCCTAGGGCAAGACCAAGCGATCGCATTATTGCACGGAGCAATTACAACCAACCGCATTGCCCCTGCCTACCTGTTTGCCGGTCCATCTGGGGTGGGGCGGAATCTGGTAGCACGGGCTTTTATTGAACAGTTGTTTTGTCAAGGTATCCCAGCTGATGGGCAAGTATCAATTAAAAAACGACTGATTCAGGGCAATCACCCGGATGTATTGTGGGTAGAGCCAACCTATCTCCACAATGGTATACTTGTTTCTGCTACAGAGGCTGTCCAAAAAGGAATTCAGCGTCAGGCACCCCCCCAAATTCGGTTGGAACAAATTCGGGAAATTGCTCGGTTTCTGAGTAATTCTCCTCTAGAAGCATCGCGCCAGGTGGTGGTACTAGAGCAGGCAGAAACTATGGCAGAGCCAGCAGCCAATGGTTTGCTGAAGACTCTCGAAGAACCGGGAAATGCTACGTTGATTGTGATCGCACCTAGCACTGAGGCTTTGTTGCCGACCCTAGTGTCTCGCTGCCAGCGGATTCCATTTTATCGGCTGGGGCCCGAAACTATGACAACAGTGCTGCGGCAAACCGGTCATCAACAGATTTTACAGGAACCATCAGTACTCGCCATTGCCCAGGGAAGTCCGGGGGAAGCGATCGCTGCTTTTGAACAACTCCAAGCTATGCCCCCAAAGTTACTCACCCAACTTACCCAGTTACCCCACACATCCCGTCAAGCATTAGCACTGGCAAAGGAAATCGACAACAAGCTGGATACCCACACTCAGCTTTGGTTAGTGAAGTATTTACAACACTGCTACTGGCAATCACACACTCAACCAGACATGATTAAAAAGCTAGAGCAAGCTCGGCAATACCTGCTCAGTTATGCTCAGCCGCGATTGGTTTGGGAGGTAACCCTGTTGGAATTGAGTATTCTTGAAGGATCAAGGATTTAGGATCAATTATAAAGCATGAAGAATAAAATGTAAAAGAGTAATTGGGAAGGATCAAGGATAAAGCTCCATCAAGTATTTCCTAATACTGGATACTTAGGTGCGCTCTTACCATTAAGAATTCAATTCGCCACGGGTCGCACCTGAAGGAAATCCTACTAATCAAAATCGTTATGACTATGATATATTTGTAAAGGTTCGTAAATAATCAATTAGATTTGATACCATTTGTGTGGTTGGTTACAGATCATGGTCTGGCCATGAAAATCGGATATTGGGTAGATCATTTTCTTATCCATGAACTCCCTCTCAAGATGTATGTATTTAGCCAGCACTTTGAGAAATAGTATGAGTAGCATGGTTTGAGGTGACCACCACTTGATCAGCAATCTGTAGCCAACTGACACCCTACACACTTTAAGGAGCATAACTACATGACTACAACAGAAGGATGTCTCCGGGTAGGCCAACTGGCTCCCGACTTCACGGCCACTGCTGTATTCGAGCAAGAGTTCAAGACAATTAAACTGTCTGACTATCGTGGTAAATACGTCGTTGTGTTTTTCTATCCCCTAGACTTCACTTTTGTTTGTCCTACCGAAATTACTGCATTTAGCGATCGCTTTGAAGAATTCAAAGAACTAGGCACCGAAGTCCTTGGCGTCTCTGTTGACAGTGAATTCTCTCACCTAGCTTGGATTCAGACTGACCGCAAGAATGGTGGTGTAGGCGATCTAGCTTATCCTCTGGTTTCTGATATCAAAAAAGAAATCAGCACAGTTTACAACGTTCTTGACCCGGAAGCCGGTATTGCCTTGCGTGGTTTATTCATCATCGACAAGGAGGGCATAATCCAGCACGCTACTATCAATAACCTCTCCTTTGGTCGTAGCGTTGACGAAACCCTGCGTACCTTGAAAGCGATTCAATACGTTCAAGCTCATCCCGATGAAGTTTGCCCAGCAGGGTGGCAACCAGGTGACAAAACTATGAACCCTGACCCTGTTAAATCAAAAGTTTACTTTGCTGCGGTATAACCGAATCGCAAATATCTCAGCCCTCCTACCTTGAAGACGGAGCTTTAATACTGGGAAATTGATTGGGTATAATACCTCTTCAATTTCCCATTAACATTATGGGAACATTTTGACCGAAAAATTGGGGACTGTGAGGGGTGAGGTGCTATAGATACGGGGTTAGCCTTACCCCTGACATCAACTTGCTTGAGCAACGCGAAACCGACATATAGTGAGTAGGGAGGAGTGTCAATCCATTGAATCAACAAATGGCGCTGCCTGGGAGGAATTACAATGTCAGAAGAGCAAAAACAGCAGCCAGAAGCGGCAAAGGATGAACCAATTCAAACGCCGCCGACACCATCAGTGACAGATAAATCCGAAGACAGCTTGGAAACAACAAGTCAATCACCTCAGACAACTGGCAAGGAAAAGTTATCGTCTTCTGAGCCTAAGTCTGAATTAATGAATCGGTTGCTGCCGATTCTTAGTAGTCTTGGCCGGTTGTGGGATGGGACCTTGACAAAAGTCCGCTCCTTGCTACCGGCAGCTTGGAATGAAAAACTGTCTGATTGGATGTTGACTGGTGCGATCGCAAGCGTGGTAGTAGTAATTCTGTGGACAACACTAGCGCTTCTACCAAAGACACCAGCAGAGGTGGCACAAGTTCCTGCTGATACCATTAATTCTCCACAAAATTTGGAAGTTCCTCAGGAATCACAACTTGTGGAATCGGAACCCATACCCACACCAGAGTTAACTCCGGAACAAAGCCTGATTGTCGCAATTCAAAATCAAATTGCGGGTATTACGGCTCAGTACGGTAATGACCTGATTCAAGCAATTGAGGCCAACTTTCTCAGAAGTATGCTCTTGGTCAAGGTCAGTGATGAATGGTACCAACTCAACGATGGTCAGCAGAATACCTTAGCTCAAAGGATGCTGAGCCAGTCTCAAGAATTAGACTTTAGCAAGTTGGAAATTACTGACCTAGAGGGAACGTTAGTTGCCCGTAGTCCTGTGGTGGGGTCAAGTATGGTCATTTTTACCCGACATTAATTCTGTTATATGTTAACGATTGAGGGTTGACCCTTGACTGTCAACCCTCAACAACCCTAACTATTTAGCTGATCTATTTAGGTGATAAAACACGTAATCAAATCAATGATCTGATCACTATTATCCACCGCTTAATGGGTTCAAGCGCTTCATGGCACGATTGACCACATCGGAGTAGCGTAATTCCCCACAGAGAATGTTGAGCATGATTTGAGTAGCAACGGGTTTTTTAACGCCGACTTTGTAGGCAATTCCAGGAAAGCGGTAGAAAGCTCCAGCGAGCTTAGCAGCCCAACTCATATCAGTTCCCCGTTCTTCCTGCATCACCTGGGTATAGTTTTCTAAGGCATCAGCTTGACCTGCCAAAGCTTGTTGAATGGCCTCAGCTGCTTTCATGCCACTGAACATGGAGGGTCGAATTCCCTCAGCAGTCATGGGATCGACCACACAGGCAGCTTCCCCAGCTAATACAGCATTTTGTGTATGGAGCTTTTCCTGACCTTCCCAGACACAGATGGCACCTTCGTGCTGTTTACAGCTACTTAAGTCTAAGCCGGATTTCTCCGCATAACCTTTGACTATCTTTTCCATGTCTTTGAGGTCACCACCCCGTAAGGAGCCAAGACCAATGGAGTAGCCTTCGGGTTTAGGAATACTCCAGATAAAGCCATTTTTGACCTGACCAAAGTCAAAATGGATCTCCTTACTATTGGTGTCCGATTTGGCCACCTCTAGGGCTAATGCCAAACGTGATTTACGTTCTTTGAATCCCAACCATTTTGCCATCGGTCCAGTAGCACCGTCAGCTGCAATCACGTAGCGACCTTCAACAGTGCCATTGACAGTGTTGACCTGCCAGTGGTCTCCCTTAAACTCTACCCCTGTAACTGCTGTATTATCTCGAATTTCAGCACCTTGTTTTTGGGCTTGTTGGATGAGATAGTGATCGAAAACATCCCGTTGCACCATCCAAACTGGTTCTTGAGTGTCCAGTTTCACCTCTACTGGATCATCCATTTTCCAGGTGTAGCGTACACTCTCAGCTTTCAGAGATATCGCAGGTGTAAAGTCGAAATCAAACCACTGTTGCACTTGTGGGGAAACCGCACCACTACAAGCCTTGTACCGGGGTAAGGATTCTTTTTCTAGAACCACCACAGACTTTCCAGCTTTAGCCAGGTGATAAGCAGCCGTTCCACCAGCCGGTCCCGCACCAACGATTATGCAGTCAAACATGATGTTTCTACTTTACTCCTCAAAGATTTATCGATTGAATTTCAAAGACTAACGGCCCAGTGTGTCAGCCTACTATCCAAGTTGAGTGACCAATTTACCAGGACTTACTCACGCTTGATGCCCAGCAATTGAGACAAACTAACATTCGGGAATTGTAAAATCACTATCAATTCATAATAATGACCCTACAAACATTGCAGGGTCGAGATTAGGCTATTACCAAAATGCTTACCCTTAATCGATAACATCCTGAAAACGCCTAATCAGTTATTATCTGGATGCACCTCTACACTGATAGTTTTTGTCTCTTGTTCATTCAATTTTTCAGTCATTAGACTCGTTAATCCGGATAGTTTAGTTGGCTAATTATTAGGGTAATCATTAGTTTGTATAACCATTATTGACCTATAATTTTTGAAACATGTAGAGTTTTGAGGAATCTTTATTAAAGTTTCACGAATTCACAGCTAAAACTATAGCCAAAACGATTAGTGTATTTTTTCCTTCCCCATCCTCTTTCCCTATGAGCGTCTTCTCAATCCTCAGTCTATCTCAAATCGGTTGGTATCGGTATTGAGGAGTTCAACCAAGGTAGGAGAGATTTTGTTATAGCAGATTTGGGTAGACTTGGTAAGTTATATCAGATGGCCATTATCTTAGAAGTCTAATGCCGTCAGAAACAAAATCACCACTAGCCCTAATTTTCTACCTAGCAAACTCAAATCCACGCGCTCAAGCTATTATCTCTATAACTTCGGTTTTGGTCTTTAGGAATTGTTAGGGTCTTGCTGACTCCTAGTCTTACCTGAATTCACTAACCAACCAAACCCCTGGCATAATACCACTAACCTTACTAAGGGAAAGTAAGCCATAGCAATGACTTATTTGACCTAACCTAAGATCGTTCGGTGCTCAAGTCCCGCCTAATATGGATTTTGATGAGTTCTGAAAACTACCTCAATCACCCCAATTTTGGTCTACTGTTTCGAGTTTGCATTGTTGAACCACAACAAGAGTTGTTCACTACGATCTATGCCCAGAGACTTTTCTTTTTGGTGAAAAGTACTACCAATGGCATTGCCTTTGAGCCAATCAGTCGTTCTGAGGCTCGGCTGTTGGTAGAAAATCGCCTGCGCTTACTTAGGCGCAGTGGTTCATCGGCTGATTATGAGCAGCTTAGAGTTATCTATCAGCAAACCTTCCAATAAGTTCCATAAGGAAACCTTCCCATGATTGGTTTAATTACAGAACCCATTACCAAGATTCGCCAACAAATCCCACCCAATTTACCGCTGAAAGCAGTTACTAAAACTAGGTCCCTAGAAGCTAGGGGAGGGGCTGATGCTGCGCCATCTGCGGGATTGCCTCCAAAAGTGGTTACGACCTGGGGCTTCTTTTGCTGGAAGCTAAATTTGAAGTACCCACAACCAAATCGAAGGTTGTTGAATGGGTTGGTCTTACCGCCAAAAGTAGGTCCCAACGACCATTGTGAGCGTCTGGTGAAATGAGATTATCGGATGAGGAAGTAATGGGGTAGTATATACCCAACCACATCCATCATCAATATTGCCCTCTTATATATAATGGCATAGCCTTCTGAAAGTTGCTTTTTTCGAGAACTACACCCCGATCAGAAGGCAGATATATCTTTTATATTGATAACCTTGTGGTGTTCTCAAGGGTGAAAATTATTAAGTAAGCTCAAGGGTAAGTTAGACTGTTTAAGTTCTAGTCTAAGCATCTACTAAAGACTGCTGCCCTAGAGAAGGTCGATTATCGGCTTTGCAGAAGCTTACACTAAAGTTGTGATGGAGAGTTGACTATGAGCGGTATTTTTAATAAACTGCGCGATTTCGTCGGTCTGAATGAGCCAGTGGAATACGAATACGAATATGAAGACATTGAGGGGGATGCCTACCCAACTCCCTACCCACAAGAGCAACCGGTTCAACCGCCACCAGAGGAGGAACGTCCGACCAGACGACGTTCTCGGGAGCGGACAACGGTATCAGAAGCAGGGGTAGGGCCATCTCCGATCAATAATGTGATTGGCATGCCTGGAGCAGTCAATGGCATTTCAGAGGTGGCAGTGATTGAACCTCGTTCCTTTGAAGAAATGCCCCAAGTGATTCAGGCACTGCGGGAACGGAAGTCGGTGGTTTTAAACCTGACCATCATGGATCCAGACCAAGCACAACGAGCAGTTGACTTTGTGGCTGGTGGGACTTACGCTATTGATGGTCACCAAGAGCGTATTGGTGAAAGTATTTTCTTGTTTACACCAAGCTGTGTTCAGGTAAGTACTCAGTCTGGTGTGATTCATGAGATACCTACTCCCCAGGCTCCTCCTCCCCGTCAGACAGCTCCGTCACCAGCCTGGGGTTCTGAGCCAGATCAGATGGCTCAGTAAGAGTCAGGACAAGACAAGTGTCTAGTGCGCGCGTGAATAACATTAATAGTTGAAAAGAGAGGTGTTGGGTTGCCTATAAAACTTGGCATAATTGGTGGCGGTGTCATGGGAGAAGCCCTCCTATCCCGCCTACTTGCCCAACAACTTTACCAGCCTGATGAGGTCTTGGTGAGTGAGCTGCTGGAGCAGCGCCGTGATGGTTTGGCGCAACAATACGGGATAAGGGTCACTGCCAATAACCAAGCGGCAGCGGCAGCATCAGAGGTTTTGTTACTGGCAATTAAACCTCAGGTATTTGAAGCGGTAGCGGCAGAACTGGCCATGGGTAGAGGTGACAACGGTCACAGCTTAGGAACGTTGCCAATGGTGATTTCAATTCTAGCTGGAGTGCCTCTGGAACGGCTGGAAAATGCTTTTCCATCCCAGCCAGTGATCCGGGCAATGCCTAATACTCCTGCAACAGTTGGGGCGGGAATCACAGCACTAGCTGCTGGAAAATGGGTTTCGCCTGATCAAATGGAGCAAGCAAAGACAATTTTTAGGGCTGTTGGTGAAGTAGTAGAGATTCCGGAACACCTGATGGATGCGGTGACCGGTTTATCTGGGTCAGGCCCAGCTTATGTGGCGATTTTGATCGAAGCCCTAGCAGATGGGGGCGTGGCAGCTGGATTACCCAGAGCGATCGCATTGCAGTTGGCCAAGTCTACAGTATTGGGGACAGCCCAGCTGTTACAAGAAACTCAAATCCATCCAGCTCAATTGAAGGATAGGGTTACTAGTCCTGGGGGAACGACGATTGCTGCGATCGCTAAGTTGGAGAAGGCTGGTTTTCGCTCGGCTTTGATTGAGGCGGTTTTGGGGTCTTATCAGCGTTCTCGGGAGTTGGGAAGTTGAAGGTTTAAAGTTAGAGGTTGGGGGTTGAAGGTTGGAGGTTGAAGGTTGAAGGTTGAAGGTTGAAGGTTGAAGGTTGAAGGTTGAAGGTTGAAGGTTGAAGGTTGAAGGTTGAAGGTTGAAGGTTGAAGGTTGAAGGTTGAAGGTTGAAGGTTGAAGGTTGAAGGTTGTTAACCCTTGGCTTCCCTTGTAGGGTAGGTTGAACATGGATCAGAACTGATTGATCAAGTGAATTTTAAGATCCATTAGGCTAGGCCGTTGTTAGTTGGTCTTGGCTAACCCCATCTGCATCTGTAGTATTATGGGGGTGTGATTTCAATGGTCAAAAAAAACTATTGTGGGCGTCATCTAATTCTGTCATCTAGTTCTATAATAATAGCAGCTAGAGGATTTATCCCACTGGTCAAAATTGTTTAAAAGCACGGGATCTGAACTACAATCACAAAATATTCATAATTTAGTCTGAATGTAAATTTGTGGACTGCATCTATTCTGATCACAGACGATGACAGAATCTTCAATTCCGATTCGAGCCTTACCAAAAGCACGCCAACGTTCTCGACCCAATGGGTTGAAATGGTTTTCCTACATAAGTTTGGGGATTTTGAGTAATGCTGCTATTTTGGGTTTAGCTTTTTTTGTGCTCCAGCAAATCCCTCGAACTTACACCAGTAAGGCAGCAGCAATTATACCTGGTGTGGGTTCTCAAGGATCTGTTCAACTCCCTGGAGTCGGTCAAGCTTCCTCCAATCCAGGTGAGAAGTCTCCTTACGGATATCTTTTAAAGGTAGATCCACGAGAAAACTACCAGTATATCGCCATGAGTGACGTCGTATTAACTGAAGCTGCTGCTGCTGTTAATACCTCAGTCAAAGATTTTGAAGAGTTTGCCAAGCCAAGGGTTTCTTTGGATAGAGGTACCACTATCATAGAATTTGAAGCGGATGGCAAAAGCAAACTGGAAGCTCAGCGAAATACTCGGGCTTTTTATGAAGCGTTAGTTAAACGGATTGATTACTTAAGAGCAGAAGAATCAGCTCGTCAGGATAACAAGACGTTGTTAGCGTTAGACTCTGCTAATAGTAACTTAAAAAAAGCCCAAACAAAGCTTTCTCAATTCAAAAAGAATTCACCGCTCAAAATTTCTGAACAAATCAAGAACCTTTCAGAAGAAGTAGAGAGCTTGCGAGTGGAGCGTGCTAATTTATTGGCTCAGCAGCAAGCGGCTACCTCTGGATTAAGGCAGCTAGAAGCTAACCTAAGGTTGTCAACTGACCAAGCAGCCGATGCTCTGATGCTTCAGGATGATGAAGTCTTTAAAAAGCTTTGGCAAAACTATAGCGATATCAGCGCTAACCTAACGATACTCAATACTCAATGGACACCAAATAGCCCTCAGGTGATTAATCTCAAAGCTAAGAAGCAAGCGGCGCTTGAGGCATTACTTGCTCGTAGCCAACAGCTATTGGGCAAGCGGATGGATCTTCAACGTTTGGATAATCTCAATTTAGGCTTAGATGCCCAGACAGGTCGAGCAAATCTGGCACAAGTGTTAATTAACCAGAGAGCTCAACAACAGGGACTAACCGGTCAAGTTAACACCTTGGCAGAACAAATTGCTCAGCTAGAGTCTAGACTTCAGACGTTGATTGAGAAGCAGTTAACCCTGACTGAGCTTGAGCGAGAGGTGCAAATCTCTGAAGCTATATTTACGGCGAAGTCGGCTCAATTAAACTTGAATAAATCGGATCATGCTACTGCTTATCCAACCCTGCAATTGTTAGTAGAGCCGAACTTACCGAAAGAACCTGTTGGTAATACCAAAAAAACGGTGATGCTGGGGGCTGTGGCGCTTTGCCTTTTAATGACAACTGGGCTGGTTATCCTGGCCTGGGAAAAACCAAGTTCTAAGACAGACGCTCCTAAAGATTCCACTCCAGTACTTCAACCTGAGTCTTAAACTAGTAAATTCAAAAGCACCAACAATTTGGATCTACCAACAATTTGGTCTAATTGTTGGAAACTGCTAGCACGGACAATCCAATTGGGAAAAACTCCAAGTCTGCTACCTTAATCAGGTCTATGCAGTAAGTAATAGCAATGAACCTATCCAACCGTATAATCAAAGGCTGGAAATCTCCCACGCTGCGAGTGATGTCTCTGACCTTCTTAGGTATGCTACTGGCGTGGGTTGCAGACATTTTGATGGCGGCGAAACTGGGGACTAGTCAAACCACAGATGCCTTGATTGTTGCCCTGAGCTTACCACGACTAATTGATACCGTGAGCCGGGAGGGAACCAGACAAAGCTTGGTTCCAATGTTCATGGAGCGCCGAGATGCTCTGAGTCTCAGGGAATATCATCGTTTGGTCAGTGGCATTGTAAACTTAGCTTTAGTACTCGGTGTTAGTCTAACTGTTCTGTTGGAAATTCTAGCGCCATTGATTATAACTGGGTTAGCCCCAGGATTTTCCCCAGAGGGTAGAGCACAAGCAACGTTTTTATTTCGGGTCTGTGCGCCAATGGTTTTGTTTGCTCCTGGGATTGCGGTCTTTAGCGTGATCCTCAACAGCCAAAGGCGCTTTAGTGCGGTAGCTCTGCGGAATGCGATCGCACCAGGTTTCGTAGTGGCTGCCATTGGGTTGGCATGGCATCAGTCTAGTATTGCTCTGTGGATAGCGTACGCTTATACCTTGGGATTTGGTGGATTCTTTGTGCTGGTATTTCTAGATGCTTTTAAAGCGGGACACCAGCATCAATGGTTGGCCTGGGCTGGCAAAGATGACCTCCTGCGTCTGTGGCAAGCAGGTTCTTTACCCACTATCGGTTTTGTTATTAAGCTCGCATCTAATCTAGTCAAGAGCCAGATGCTGCCTTCCTTAGTAGCAGTTGGCGGGGTCTCCACATTCTACTTTGCAATTCGGATCGTCTCCGCTGCTCAAACGATTATTGGTGTCAGTATTGCTACAACCAGTTTGCCTGCCATGACAGAGCATGACCTAGCTGGGCATAAATCCCGGTTGGGATCGGCTTTGCGCAAAAACCTGATCAAAACCCTATTAGTAAGCTTACCTGCAGTACTTTTCATTGTGGTATCCCATGGGGAAATCATTCGTTTGCTATACGGACATGGTTCTTTTGAAGCTGCCTCTATTGATCAGACCTCTCAAGTCTTCTTTTGGTTAGGGCTGTCGTTGGCATTTATTTCTCTAATCCCCGTGCTTGAAGCTGGTTTGTATGCTCAGAGAGCTTATGGTTTGGTTGTCTGGAGTATGGTGACCATGGCATTTGTAGGGGTTGCTCTGAGTTGGTTATTTTGGCAAGTTTGGGGATTGATTGGTATTGCTATGAGTTGGCCTGTTATGGCTATTATCTATGTGATACTCATCATCTATCTACTCCATCAAAAGGGTGTTTCGGTGCTCAAAAACCATCCTAGTTAATGAGGAGTAATAAACTCTATGAATAGTTCAAGGGTGAAACAGCACTCTTACTTAATTATTGGAGGCACAACAAAAGCGGCAACAACATCATTATTTTATTATCTAGCTGATCATCCTGAAGTTTGTACATCTAACCTCAAAGAAATTCGCTTCTTTTTGGATCAAGATTATCCAGAAGCTTCTAACTATCGATATGAAGATGGTCTAGAAAAATATGATGATATTTTCTGTTCTGCTCAGTGTTACCATGTCGAAAAAATTCGCATGGAGGCAACACCAGACTATCTTTACTCATCAGGGACACCCCTTAAAATCAAAGAATCTATACCAAATGTGAAACTTATTTTTATCCTACGGGAACCGGTTTCTCGCTTAATTTCTTGGTATAAGTTTGCTAAACAAAAAGAGTATCTTCCTCAAGATATCAGCTTTGATAACTATGTTAACCAGCAATTAATTAATGATAATTTTGAACACGAAAATACCTATACCTATATGCGTTCCCTTGAGCAAGGGCGTTATTCTGTCTACTTAGAGCCTTACTTTGAGTTATTCGGAGCCGATCGAATTTATGTTGCTTTTTATGAAGAGTTATCCCAAAATCCCAAATATGTGCTTGAAAAAATATGTGGATTTGCAGGAATTGATCCAACCTTCTATGGGGATTATCTTTTTAAAGTCTATAATTCCAGTAAGGCAGTAAAAAATTGGTGGTTTCACCGGAATTATGAGCAGTTTCTAAAGTCTATGCGTCAATATACCCAAGACAAACCTATCCACAAAGTTTTGAGGAAAATTCGACGGTCCCTGGATCCGGTCTATTTACGCCTTAATGTGCAGCCTCAGGAAAAGGTGTCGATTTCACCAACTCTCAAAAATGCTCTTAGTAAGTATTATAAACAGGAAATTACAGCATTAGAAGAACTACTTGGCTACTCAGTTCCATGGCAATCATGGAATTAATTTATAAAAAAACAATAACAAATAACACTACCGAAACAACGGGACACGATATGATCAGACTGATGAGAGAAGAACACTAATTTAGGACAATATCCATGAAGAAATATGTCTGTACCACTTGCGGCTATGTCTATGACCCAGAGGTAGGGGATCCAGATAGTGGCATTGCACCGGGAACACCTTTTGAAGATATTCCAGATGACTGGGTATGTCCGGTTTGTGGAGTCGGTAAGGAAGATTTTGAACTGGAAGAAGAGTAACATTTTTAAGCACCTAAACAAAATTAATTTCCTACTACCAATCTCTGTAACCCTTACATCGTAAGGTTTTGAGTTTTGGAAAATGTGTAATTAATTTTGTGCACCTGCTTATTGTCGTATTGATTGTCGTAATCGGTGGCAGTGCCACCGTTTTTTTTGACAAAAAATAGTGGTAGGCAATAAAAAACCGTGCCTTACCAAACCCGGAGTGCTAATTGCCAAGAATGCGATTGGCAATTAGCACTCTGACACTCCATAGCGCTGCTGAATTTCCAGCAATTTTACCCTGGCCTCCCCAGCATTATCGGCCAACTCAGCAAACTCCAAAAATCGCTTCAATTCCTTTTTCAACAAACTCCGTTCCACTTCCCAAGTTTCCCGTCCCAAATCTGGGGGCAAAACAATCATGTCAAATAACGTTGCCCGTTCCTTACCTGGGTGCGGTCGCAACACTCGCCCCCGCCGCTGAATAAATTGGCGGGGATTGCTACTACTTGCCAGAATTACCGCAGTTTCAATGGATGGAATATCCACCCCTTCATCCAAACATCGAATTGCTACTAACCCCTGCAACTCCCCCCGCTCAAATTGACGACGTAATTCCTCCCGTTCTGCCAACGATGTCTGAGCAGTGTACGTGTTGACCCGATACCCCAGTTGAGAACCTAGTAACTGGGTTACTGCTGCTAACTGACGCTTGCTTTCATTACTCACTTGCCCATCTACCGAACCATCCCCACAATAAAACAAGGTATGGTAGGTGTTGAGACGCTTAGCCATTAACCGCTGCAACGCCCTTAACTTGTTTGCCGCCGCCCCAACTAACCGAGCTCGTTGCATCAATAACGATGTTAAAGTAGTGTCATTTTCTATATCGTCTGCTTCCCCTAATGCCCAACCAATCCGTTGAGTTAATTTAGCATAGGCAATATTTTCCGCCTCTGTTAATTCCACGAACACCGGATAGTAGAGGTAACGCACTAGCGCTCCTTGGCGAATCGCATCGGCTAAGGTCAGTTCTGGTTGTAATACTGAACCAAAATAGTCAAACAACGCTTCTGTGCCAGCTTCATCAAAATGCCGTTCCGGTGTAGCTGACAGACCAAGGCGCAGTCCAATGTTACGGGGTAAACTCTTTTCGATGCGGGTAGTCCCAAAATTATGGGCTTCATCTCCCACTATCAGGGTTTTTTCAGGAAAATACTTCAGCTGAGACTGGAAACCCTCCTTGATCAGGGTAGAATTGGTAGTGATTATGGTAATAAAGGATTGTTTCCCAACCTGGAGGTTATATAGCTGGGCAGACAGTTTACTTTGCCAGCTGTAGACACTCTCGAAGGCTAATATCGGTTCTAGATTAAAGTGTTCGCATTCTCTTGCCCATTGAGTAACCAAGTGACGGTAAGGGCAAACCACCAGCAACACCTGTAAGCCGATTTTTTGATACAGTTCCGTTGCGATCGCTAAAGCAGTAATCGTTTTACCACTACCCGTTGCCATTTTCAGGGTTCCTCGTCCCCGATGAGCAAACCAATTGGCCACCGCTTGCCGCTGATACTGCCGCAACTGAATATCCGCTGGTATCCTAGGACATCCCTTTGGTGAGTGAGTGTCAAAGGGTAGCGGTAATTGGTAAGCTCCTCCCGATTCAGCTACTTTGATATTACGGGAGGGCTGATAGTATCCTCCTGCTAAACTTCCCCAGTTTCCTGATAGCACGAATGGGAATTTATTGTTCCTCATTGGTCATTGGTCATTTGGTATTTGATAATTGGTATTTATTATTTGCTATTTGTTATTTGTTATTTGTTCTTTTCTACTTGCTATTTGCTATTTTACTAGATGCAAGCAAGCCTTTTTTATTTGACTTTTTACCGTTTTCCTTGGTCAGCAAACACCTCCATTTCCCCTGTCCTAGAGGGTTGGCATTCCACATTACCAATTGGTTGAGAACCTAACCCGGATCGCCCATCCACCTGCTTAATGCGACAAGACTTGGTGAAGGAATAAGAGTCAGGTTTGGTGTCAGGATTTGAACGGGGGCCGTTCCAATTGGCCTGCAAGTCTAAGTTATAGTCAGACCCAGACTCCCTGGATGAAAATTTATAGGTCACTTTCCATAGAGGATCTTCAGCAACCGGTGAGTTTTGCTTAGCTTGATATTCAATCCCCTTCAGCAATTTTTTGTGATTTACTTTAAGCAGGGATTTCTCAACCTCTGACCAAGATTTTTCATTCAACTCTTCTTTCAATTGAACTTCCATCCCCTCTAAGATCGATACACCTCTAGATAGGACAGTGACTTGGGCAGAGGGCAATTTCCACACAAAGGAACTATGGATAAAATCATCACTCAGTAAGCTAGGATATTGCACTAGCCAATTTTGAATCACGAAATAAAACTGTATCCAGCAGCTAATCAGGAGTTGGCTACCGAATAATATAACTAGATATTGACGTTCTGCTGGGGACGGTTTTTTTACCTTAAATTCTACTGCTAAAATATAGGGTAAAGCCGCAATTATTGCTGATATCAATGGCCAACTAATGAACGTCAAGGATGATAATTCCCCTGAGTCGATGCCTAATAAATAGGTACTGATACCATCAATTCTGAGCTGGTATTCTCCAACGTTCCAACTGATTCCGAATAGATAAATACTAGTTAATGCGCCAGTAATCCAGGCACCTAGGGGCAAGCTCTTCTTGGCAATTCTTAGCTTAGCCGCCGCTGCTGTTACCCAGTAGACAAATAAAATAAAGAAAATACCACCACAGCTTGCTATCAGCCGTTGTACAAATCCAGTGGCTAACCCTGCCATTACATAGGAAAACACAGTTAGCCACATTATAGCCTGCCAGGAAAATGCCTTGGGAGGTTTCAGTACCTTTACCACCCAGTCTACCACTGCTAAGCCAATGACAAATTCGAAGAAGGATGTGAAAAATTTCACGACGCTAGTTATCCACTAATGGGGTTGACATAAAGGAAACGCAGAAACAAAAGCAGTAAGATAGCGCTATAGCTACAGGAATTAGCAATGAGGACGACCATAGCTCGATTTTCCCCACCCGATCCTCTCTGACCAGAGCGCCTAAAGGATAATGATTTTTCCTCATCAGAAGCCGATTTGGAACCAGTTGCCTGATCTTCAGCTAGTTCTAAAAAGATTTTGAGTAACCTCAGCCCTGCCAGCTTAATAATAAAGGAAATAAAGAAAATTGCGATCACACTGATAGCGATAAGAGCATAAAAATTGTCTGGCTTATCCTCTGAAAAGTGATCGAAAAAGATATAACTAATCATCTGGCCTTGAAATGCCGCAGGGAGTTGGTCGTGAAGGGCAAAAAAACACCACCAACCTACAATGGTGGAAAGTAGATTAATCGATGCTGCTTGCTGCATGCTGGTTTTGCGGTTGAGTTTTAGCCCTCGTTGTAAGACTACCCCTTCCACCGCAATTACCACCAGCAGGAAGAGAATTTGAAACACGACCGTCTGTAGGGGCCATACAGGTGCCATAATTTTAGGTTTGCTGCTCCATAAAACTTATACAAAACTCGCGCTTAGCTCGTTAAAGCTGTTTACTTCCTGCTTCTTCCGGAACTGTCGGCAGCACTCCGTCCACAGGCAGACACCGTAGAGCCTACGGCGTTTCTCAAATTAATTGCTGCGTTTAAATCTCTGTCGAGACTTAACCCGCACTCAGGACAGTTATAAGTCCTGATTTTCAGTGGCATCTTTTGACGATGCCCACAGCTTGAACACAGTTGAGATGATGGGTAAAATCTGTCAACCATGACTAACTGTGAGCCATACCATTGACATTTGTATTCAAGCTGTCTCTTGAACTCGTAAAACCCTTGGTCAGCCATAGAGGCAGCTAGCCTATGATTAGCCATCATTCCAGATACATTTAAGTCTTCAATCACTACCGTGCCGTGGTTCTTAGCTAAATAAGTAGTGAGTTGGTTTAATGTATTTTTGCGGATATTAGCTACTTTTTGATGTTTCTTACCTAGTCGATTGACTGCCTTGTACCAATTGTTTGAACCTTTAATTTTTCTCGATAGGTCACGCTGGCATCTGACTAGTTGCTTCTGGGCTTGACCATAGGGCTTAGAACCTGGGAACACAATGCCAGTACTGAGTACAGCTAATTCCTTGATTCCTAAATCTACCCCTACCACATCTTTTAATTTGGGGGTCGCTAATGGTTCGTGTTCATAATGACAACTCACATACCAACCGTCAGCTTGCCTAGAAATAGTTATTTTCTTGGTCGTTATCTCTGGTAATGGCTCATAAGTTCTCACCCAACCTAACTTGGGTAACTTATGTCTTATGCCTGATAAATTAATCGACTTACCAGAGTTGTCAATCGTAAAACTGTCATTTCTCCCTTTCTTTTTGAATTTTGGATATCCTCCTAGCCCCTTGAAGAAACGTTTATAGGCAACGCCTAGGGCAATAAAAGCATATTGATAGACTTTAGAGGATAGTTCATTCATCCAAGGGTACTGGGGTTTGACATGGTTGGTAAAAAGCTTCCTCAGCTTACTTGCTGATGGTTTTAGACCTTCTGAGTAAGCTTGCTGCCATAAAGCCAGTCCCCAGTTATAAACCCACCGAGAATAGCCAGCGTGTTTAGCCATCAAAGTTTTTTGCTGATTATTCAGTTTTAGTTTGGTCTTGATAGCTTTGTGCATGTTTAATCACCCTTAGTGATGTTTTTCGTGTTTTTGTTGCCACTCCAACGTAAGAATTTGCATTAAAAACCCTTTGAGCCACATTTTACCTGCACGATTCGGTGAAACTTGGTTTTGTTGACACCTTATGTTGACACCTTATGTTGACACCTTGTGTTGACACCTTATGTTGACACTTTACAGTTGATTATTGTGTGTCAACCGTCAACAGAAATGGAGCAACTAAACGGGAGCAGGTCTGATGTTCATTAAATTAGACTACCAGTAATTTTCGGATACTGGTAGTGAATTTGAATGAGGGGTCTTACCCCTAAGCCTTTTCTGGCGGGTTTCCTGTTAAACTCCTTAACCACAGGCTATACATTGAAGCACGACAAGGAACATCTGTAAAGATGCGATTGGCCGTAGGCCACGCTAAGCGATGCTCCTAGGTCGCCGCTACGCGATTGACCTTTGGTCACGCTACACCAACGCATTTTGTTACATATTTTCTCTCTTAGATACCTGTTTGACCTGCGGTCACGCTTCGCGAATATAATTTAGGGTTTAGGCTCTAGGGTTCAGGGTTCTGTTGTAACTTGGCGATCCTCTCGGTTAGCACGAAAGTTGTCAAGTACCCCTGTTGTCCCTCATACCTAATACCAAATGCCTAATACCTAGAATTTATGGATTATTGCTGTATGACTTTGCCGTCAGTGTCTGGTAGTTGACTCTTGGGGCAATGCTATGGTTGATGGGTGTACCCCACACCTGACAGAAAAGCCAAAACTAGATCTTTACTATATCTTTGCTGATCAACTCCCATCATCATGGCGCAAACCTATGACACGACATCACTATGAACCTGAACTCAAACTGCATTCTGAAAAAGGATTAGACTACACTAAACTGCGAGATGTACTAGCAGCAGGCAAGTGGAAAGAAGCCGACCTAGAGACAGCCAGGGTACTATTGGAAGCAGCAGGTCGAGAAGCTGAAAAATGGCTAGATGTAGAGTCTCTCAAAACATTTCCCTGTGCTGACCTGCTGACCATTGACCAGCTTTGGGTAAGATACAGCCAAGGACACTTTGGGCTTAGTGTTCAGCAGTCCATTTATCAAGAGGCCGGAGGAGACTGCGTTAGGCTAGGTGAACGCATCGGTTGGAGAGTCAGGGGAGAGTGGATAGCCTATAGTAAAATCAAATGGAATTTAGATGCCCAGATGGGACACCTACCCGTCTGTATGGCATTCATCTGGAGTAATCATCGGTCTGTATCCGGTATCGTGTGGTTATCTCGGGTAGGGTGTGAGGCGTGGTATACTTCATTGATGCAAAGACTTTTAGAGTGTAGCATATAAGCGTTACAGCCCAAGGAAAAATTCTTTAAACAAAAATTTTAAACAAAAATCTTTGCTACAAATTATATAAAGATTTTAGGGATTTCAAGGTTAGTTTGATAAATCAAAACTACCAGGTCTATTGTTTGGAGCACGCTTTGTACAAACTAGGAATAATTTGTTAGTCTATGGGTTAATCCCCACGCCCTACTGCTGGTGCTGGAAGTCGATAAATCGTTTCCGTTTACCATAAACAAACATAATTATGTACAGCTATGAGATAGGCTGTATCTGGATAGACAACAATGCAGTATTGAAACTCTGCCCTCTTCCATAGGCGCAGATTCTTCGGAGGAGTTAACTAACAAATGTTAGCCATTGCTCGAAACAACCACATCAACCTAACCTTCCGTAACACCAAAAGGCTTGCAGTCCATCAGGCAGTGCCAATTACCGCTACTCTCTCATGGTGGTGGGGGTTGAGGTTACCTTTAAGTATGTGGTTTGTAAGTATGTGGTTTGTAAGTATGTGGTTTGTAAGTATGTGGTTTGATTCACTAGCCTTAAAGCCTTTGCTGGCAGGGGCTAAAACTAGACTACGTGCCTGTAGCCAATCAATAATTTCGATTGATTGTCTTTTGAGTGGAATTTCCCACCACTGGGAGTCCCAGCCAACCTTAAAGTTTTTTTTGTATAACTATTATTGTAGTACTTTGACAGCCGTTAAAATCGCCTCCTCGCGTTTTATCAACCATATAAATGACCACATAAATAATAGTAGTTTCCACTCTCCCGTGAGGCTTTAGATGACCAGCGCTTATATCCTGATTGCCTCAATTTTGGTGTTGGGGGGGTTACTCGCTACCTTAGGCGATCGCATGGGTACACGAGTAGGAAAAGCACGGTTGAGTTTATTTAATCTACGTCCCCGTACTACTGCCACGGTAGTAACAATTATCACCGGTGGCTTAATTTCCGCCTCGACCTTGGGGATTTTGTTTGCCACCAGCGAGTCTCTACGGGATGGCATTTTTGAACTTGATAATATCCTCAAAAAACTTAGAAGTGCTCGCCGGGAGGTCAGCCAATTAGAGGATGAGAAAAATCGAGTAGAGCAGCAGTTAGAGGACGCCAGAGCAGAGCAAATAGAGGTTCAGAAGCGTTTGGATGAAACCAATCGAAATTTCCAACAGGCTCAAAATCAACTGAAAGATGTCTCTGCTCAGCTTGGGGTGCTGCGTACTGAAATTAAGTCACTCCTAGGGGAACGTCAGCTGCTAATCCAACAGCGGAATCAACTCAATGAACAAATTACCCAACTCCAGAGCCAAATCACTCAATTAAAAGAATTGGTGAAAAAACGGGATCAGGAAATGCTGGAGCGAGACCAAGCTATCCAGGAGCGAGACCAAGCTATCCTCAAACAAGACCAAACGATCCAACAGCGGGATCAGGAGCTGGCTGACAAAGACCAAGCTATAAAACAATTTGACCGGAAAATTGCCGAACGGGATCAAGTCATTGCTCAGCGTGAAACGTTCCTAAAAAAACTCGAACAAGAACTTAAAGAACTTGAACAACAACTTAAACAAAAGGAGCGTCAACTTGCTGAACGTAATAAACAACTTCAATCACAAGAAAAACAACTGGCTTTTTTAAAGCGGGAACTAGAAATTCTAGAACAGTACTATCAGAATTATCGAGTACTGCGTCAGGGAAATGTTGCTTTAATTCGTGGTCAGGTACTCACTTCCGGAGTAGTACGAATTGTCGATCCAACAGCGGTAAATCAAGCCGTTGATCAACTGTTGAGCCAAGCCAATAAGACAGCCGTAGACATTACCCGTGCTAGTAGCAGTAATTCCCAAGAGCCACTGGTGCAAATTACTCAAGCACAAGTGGATCAGTTAGTCCAGCAGATTCAAGATGGTAGAGACTACGTGGTGCGAATTCTTTCAGCAGGTAACTACGTTGAGGGGGAAAAACCAATACAAGTATTTGCAGATGCAGCCCTCAATGAGGTTGTCTTTAAGGGGGGTGATATCCTTGCTACCATCTCCACTAATCCCTCAACTATGACCAATGAACAAATCCGCAAGCGCCTCGATCAGTTATTGGCAGCCTCTGAGTTCCGTGCCCGTCGCGCTGGGATTTTGGGTGATATTCAAGTTGGAGATGGTCGGCTGACCACCCTAATCAACTTTATTGAGCAGCTGGAGAAGTATGGCCAACCCCTTAATGTCAAGGCTATTGCCCAAGAAACTGCCTACACAGCTGGTCCTTTAAAAATGCAGCTGGTAGCGAGCTACAATGGAGAAGATGTTTTTAAAACTATTGTTAACTAGCTAGGTTGTTAGCAGTCAGCAGTCAGCAGTCAGCGGTCAGCCGTTAGCGGTCAGCCGTCAGCTGTCAGCCGTCAGCTGAAAATAAACCTCGTTCGAGGTGGCACAGGCCACAAGCGCTGTGAGGTAACTCAGCATTATTCGAATCCTTACCTCTTTTCTTCAAAAGCTATTCAAACGCTGATTGCTGATTACTTACTTTTTAAGTAGCTAGCTCCTCCGCAACTTGCCAATCGGGATTGTTATTAACTGCCTCCTGAAGTAGCTCAAACATTTGCCGACAATGGTTATTAACCTGTAGAGGTAACTCTTCATTTTTGACGACAAAATTGATGGGCACTTGTTGAGCAGTGGCTTTCGATTTGTCAATCAATACGTCCACTGTAACCAGCTTGGTAAAGGATATATTACCCGGACTCTCTCTTGCCATTATATAGTCATCACTCTCGTAGAGAATTTCAAAATCCTGCGATTTTAGAACCTCAATGAGTAACGGCAGAAGACGATCAAGGGGAATAGTGATTTTAATGGAACGAGTGTAGCGAGCCATATAGACCTGGGGCTTGCTGATAGCTAAACTTTTCTATCTTGACATTCCCCCGTGGGAGGGATTGCTCGCACGGAGGATTCTCGGTTGATATACTCGCCATAACCTGAAAGGTTTATACCAACCAAGCTAGAGGGCAAATCTCCCGAAGGGTTTTAGGTCTTATTGACCCAGTTTTCCGCATTCCCTGCTGTAACTTGTTTATCAAAACGGCTGTTGATAGCTAACTAGTTTTTTGCTTCTAAGCCGACCTAGGTGACCAAATTGTTAGGCAAGGATTACGCAGTACCCTATCTCTGGCGATACTTTTTACTTTACTCTACGGACGAAGGATTTGGGCAATAACTTATTGTTTTTTTAATTTATTTTTAAATTATTGGTTTAACCAATAGGTTAAACTTGTTGTTGGTTTATTACTTTATTAGTTGATTAACTGATTTTTTTTTAACTTTTGTTACTTGCTAAATTTTGCGTTCCCACTCTTGTTAAAACTTTCTGGTAATCCAGGATTATTTTAACGCAATTAGACCCAGATGTCAAGAAAACTATCAACGGCGGTTAAAACCCCTCCACACGCTCAGGTTTCATCCCCGTTTTAAAAAGATGGAGTTTTCAAGGCAAGACCCAAGGGTTAAAGCTTGCGCGAAGGTAAGATTTTTTATAATAATCGAATTTTCAAACATACGAGCTATGAATGTAGCAATCATTGGTTGTGGATACGTGGGTAGTGCCGTTGCTCACCTTTGGCATCAAGAGTTAGGGTTATCCACTACAGTAACCACTACTACCCCTGAGCGCGTCCCAGAACTAAAAACAATTGCTGACCGAGTGGTTGTGGTTAAAGGAAACGACCCGATTGGTTTAGAATCGGTAGTGAAAAACCAGGAGATTATTCTTCTGTCTGTGGGTGCTGCCAATGGTAAGGTCTATCAAGAAACCTACTTAGACACAGCCCAAACCTTAGTTTCTGTGCTCAAAACCGCTCCTACGGTACGACAGCTAATTTACACGGGAAGCTATGCTGTCTACGGTGATCGACAGGGAGGCTGGGTAGACGAAACATCACCGATTGCTCCCCCTAGTCCCAATTATGAAATTCTGGCGGAAACCGAGCAGGTATTACTATCAGCATCCAATCCTAATCTGAAGGTTTGTATCCTGCGTCTGGGAGGAATTTATGGTCCGAAGCGGGAACTACTCAAAATATTTGGTCGATTCGCAGGTACTACTCGTGAGGGTTCGGGTCAAGAAGTCACCAATTGGATTCATCTAGATGACATAGTTGGTGCGATAGAATTTGTCCGTTCTCACCAACTGCAAGGGATTTATAATCTAGTAGATGACCAAATACTGACTTATCAAGACTTGCTTGAAAAAGTATTTAAACAGCACAACTTACCCTCTGTATCCTGGGATTCCTCCGTTACTAAAGCCCGACCTTACAATGCCCGAGTGTCAAATAAAAAGATAATTGATGCAGGTTACCAGTTTATTCATCCAGAAAAAATTTTCTAATCTGATTACTCGGTGGGATTAGTTTACTGAAAACTAGCCTAAATATAAGGAACGAGGCGATTGGTGCATGAATCGCCTCTAGCCAAGATTCAACAAATACACTATCTAAAATAAGTGTGAATTTTTTGTGATAGATAGGATTTGGGATTTTAGGGAATCGGGAATTGGGAATTGGGAATCGGGAATTGGGAATTGGGAATCGGGAATCGGGAATCGGGAATCGGGAATCGGGAATCGGGAATCGGGAATCGGGAATTGGGAATCGGGAGTAGGGAATCGGGAGTAGGGAATCGGGAGTAGGGAATCGGGAGTAGGGAATCGGGAGTAGGGAATCGGGAATTGGGAAAAAATCTTGTTTATCTTATTATTATCAGAAAATTACTATGAGAACCGCTAGATATAATGTCCGGATAATTACCTTTAATAAAAATCTCCCCATCTCCCCATCTCCCTATCTCCCTATCTCCCCATCTCCCTATCTCCCCATCTCCCCATCTCCCTATCTCCCCATCTCCCCACACTCCCCTCTCTTTTCTATTTCCCTGGGCGCAGCCCTATGAGCTGATCGGTGGTACGGTCAACCCTTTAAGAGCCATCCGTTCTGCTGATGGCGTTAATCCCTTACTTTGAATTAAAACCCCAAAGCCACCCAATCCGGTGGGATCGATCAACTGGTGTAACCGTTGGCGACGCTGCATAATCCTGATAACATCCTGTGCTGTTGCGTTCGCGTAGCGTGACCTACGGCCAATCCCATTTCCCCCTTCTGTCGGATCAGAAAGGGCAGCTATGCGATCGCCTAATCCCAATGCCATTAGAAACAACCCTTGCTTGGTGAACCCTACCTTACCCAAACCACATAACTCTCCTTGTCGCTCTAGGGCAGTAAAATCCACATGAGCAGTAATGTCTTGTTGGCCGATATAACTATAGGGGTTATTGTGGTGCCGGTGGCGATAATAACACTGTAGTGTTCCCTGATCACGGGCTGGCAAATAATACTTTTGGGCTGGATAGCCATAATCAATAGTTAGGACAAATCCCTGGTTTAACCGTTTCGCAACCGTTTTTTTCCAATCCAGTGCTGCTAGATTCACCTCAGAGCGATAACCCTCTGGATAGGAACCACAGAACAAATCAATACCTACCAAATCAAAATACTCTCTCAGTTGCGGTGTAGAAGGGGTATCTAAAACTTCTACAAACTTAATGTCATCGCCATCCTGATCAACAGTTGCGATATAGATTTCTTTGAGATCTCCTGCTTGCAGCACAACTTGATGTACCGGTAACGCATCAACCAATTCGTTAGAGAAACAGCAACCAGTCACGGAATTGTCTTCTATTTCTTCCCAAGAACACCACCGCACAGGTAACGAGTGTTGGTGATTGTTTAGTCTAGGTAGGTTTAGTTTCAACAACAGCTGCTTCTGTTGAGCAATCATTGCTGTTGCCTTTTCCACAATGATGTAATTTACCGCACCATAGCAATCTGGGTAGTGCTGGTGCAAGTAAACTAGAACATCTGCTGCTAGGAGTCCCTGTCCTGCTCCCATTTCCATCAGGGTAAAGGGATTAGGTTGTCCGAGGATATCCCACATTTGGGCAAACTGTTCAGCAAGTAACTCCCCGAAGTCTTTTCCTAGGTGGGGTGAGGTGAAAAAGTCTCCTGATGAACCAATGTTAACTGCACCAGTAGCATAGTAACCTAGCTGTGGATGGTATAGTGCTAAGTCCATGTACTGGGCAAAGGTAATTCGCTGGTTAGGTGCTGTAGCAATGTGATTAGCAATTACCTTGGGTAGGGGTTGAGTAGATGGAAGGTTTGAATTCAACAAATTACTGATTAGACTTCGCGGCAGTTGTTGGGAACAGGGAACAGGGAACAGGGAACAGTGGACAAGAATTGACGCAAACACTATTTTACATATTATTGAGGTACAGTCAATTTTATTCTCTCTACTCCCTACTCCCTACTCCCTACTCCCTACTCCCTTTGCTATAGCTTACGTAGACACTTTTTTATTAGCCGTGAATACCCCATTGGGTTGAGTAATCACTGCTTGAGTCACAACCCCAGCATTATCGGTAGTGAAGTTAATACTATATCCTGGTAAATTCTTAAAATTCAATTCGGTTCCTTGGTAAGGAACTAACTCTATCTCTGGCTGACCAGCTAATAACGCAACTAGTTTATTATCTTTGAGCAAGATAGTCAGAGATCGACCAGAAATGTCATAGTCACCAACAAATTTTTCCATAAAATTAGTGGTGAACATGCTCTGGTCAGGCATCCTTTCAAATACAATATCCTTCACCTTCGGTTCTATGGATATGGACAGTCTCTGAATATTTACTTTGGGGTCATTAAAGAAAGATAATAGTTGAAAAGTATCATCAAGTATTTCTGATAGTAATTCAAAACTATCATAGTGGTAGTGCTTTAGTTCGTAAACGATGGAATTATGAGTTGCCGTTAACTGCTGATCTTTGATCGCAATTGAAACTATTCCGTATCCGGGATGCTCAAAATCTCCTGTGTAATCTTCTAGGGGATGTGAGGGGTGAGTACCAGTTTTACGCTGTGCTTTGGTGTTCTGTTTGCCTTGAACAGCCGCTTGTTTAGCTTCCTCAACCTTACTCTTAATCCTTTCATTCCAAGGCACTTCGTCGAGACCGAGCAAGCGATCGCATATGTGATAAGTCAAAATACTTGGCAATAGGGTTCCGTGGAGATTGCTGAGAACTACTACACCAATTTTTTCTTGAGGCATCAACGTTGTCAGGGCAGAAAATCCTTCAATACCACCCCGATGCTCAACGTGATTATGACCTCGGTAGGAAGTGAGCATCCATCCTAATCCATAAAAGGAATGCCAGATTTCCGGATACTCAAGGGATGACGGCATCACGATTTGTGGCGTATACATCTGAGTAAGAAGATCAGGGTTGATAATCTGCTTATCCTCATAGTTTCCCTGGTTTTGATGGAGTAGAAGCCACTTCGCCATATCAGTAACATTGGAATTAATAGAGCCAGCAGGACCAATAGTGTCGATATTGCGAAATGGGATGGCTTTAACTACGTCATCTTTCTCTCGATAAAGAAGGGAAAAATCGTCAGTCTCCTGGGATTTGACAACGGAAAAATTGCTGTCTACCATCGACAAAGGATTAAAAATTTCCTGCTGAACAAATTCTTCCCATAATTTAAAGGTGGGCAGATAATGTCTAACTGGTTTATCCCAATCTAATTTTCCTCCCTCAGCCAAGATGCCCATAGCCATTGTGGTAAAGGCTTTAGTGCAAGACCCAATGGCAAACAGGGTTTTAGAGGTTACTTTTAACAAAACTCGCTATCCATCCCCACCTTCTTACAACGTGGGGATGGATAGCGAGACGACAAATTACAATAATTTGTGTTATAATAAAGTTGGTTGCTGACCCGCCTGACTGACTAAAAGGCTACCTGACAAACGGTCTGATATCCTATCAGTTTTCAGACCATTAGGTCTACAAAGTACTAGCAGAGCTCAGGGAAGAGACTTGCCCCGGCTGGTTGACCATAGAGTCGTAATTCCAAGGTGAGTCTGTCGAAAAAAAAACTATACGTCTGCGGAAGGCGGACGTCTGCCTGTGGACGCTGAGTAAGACCAATATCAGCAGGCGCGCTTTCCAAGGCCGGGTTCCCCGGCCTTGGAAAGCGCCTCTGGTTGAGGCATCGGCGGATGAAGCGGGAAATCCCAGAGACGAATAAGACCGTCCCTGATTTGAGTTGAGAATGGCTTGCCCCAACCTCAGCGAAGCAGGTTGGGGTACTTCACGCCTTTTTCTACGTCCCTAAAACCAAAGCCTTCACAAAAGATGATCTGGCTATCGTGAACAATAGCGACAGCCAGCCCTGGGACTTTCCACTCTTCCATTCTCTGGTTAATAAATTCACTAAGACCTTCCATTAGTTGCTCTCCATTGATGTTAATTTCAGAAGTTTCGACGTAAGCATTCAGCCGTCAGCCGTCAGCCGTCAGCCTTGGCCGTTGGCCACGCTACGGGAATGGCTGAAAGTTGTTCGGTGTAGCGTGCGCGTCGCCCATAAGCACCTCAAGTAGCGTGCGCGTCGCCCATAAGCTTACGTTTCGACGCCAGTTGCTCATCTAACTCCCCACACTTCCCACACTTCCCACACTTCCCACACTTCCCACACTCCTCCCACACTTCCCACACTCCTCCCACTCGCCTTTCCGCAATTCTTCTTTGTCCGGTTTACTGATAATCTATTTATTCACCCATAGGAGATATCGTGAAGCGGTTCACCGTTGGCGGTAAAATTAGATAAGATAGGTATATCTACTAGAGAAAAATTACTTATGGCTAGTGGTAAATCCCAGACTCCCGCAATTCTGTCTTACCGCGAATTGCAAATCATCGAACATGTAGCGGCTGGTTTAACCAATCTCGAGATTGCTCACCAGCTGGCAATCAGTAAGCGCACTGTTGATAATCATATCAGTAACATTCTGACCAAAACCTGCACTGATAACCGGGTGGGTTTGGTTCGTTGGGCCTTAAAGTGGGGCAAAGTTTGCTTGAATGATGTCAATTGCTGTCCTTTACCAGCCCCCGGTCAAACTCAGTGAGACCACTCACTATATCCAGTCCCGGAGATTATTGAATCATTACTTACTGACTGATAGTTTTCAGAGTCGGCTTGAAGCTAGGATTAGGCAGTTTTGCTCAGGTTGCTTTGCTCAGGTTGCTTTGCTCAGGTTGCTTTGTTCAGGTTCCTTTGTTCAAGCCACCAGTTCAGCAACTCAGTGCCACTCGCAACCGCCCAGCTACAGAGCAAGAAACCAATGATTATATAAGTCGCACTGGCATAATTAGTTTAGTTGTCCAGAGTGACTTCTAGGGCGTGTCATCAATTAAGCCAGATTACGGCAGCAGCCAGATAAATTGCTCCTAGAAAGTTCTTGGCTCGCTTATCGTAGCGCGTCGCGATCCCTCGATATTGCTTGAGTCGGGCAAAGAAATTTGGGGTGAGGCTAGGAACTGAGACAGCAGGGGCAGATTGGGCAGACAAACGCATGGTCACTCATGAAACTCTCAGCTAACTTGTAAGCCTAGCATTTATTAGCTTTCATGAGAATGAAATAGCCCTGCTTATTCTTCCCAGGGTAATCGCCTCTAATTTTGTGAAAAATGTACTTGACAAAATCTTAAAAATTTGTATTAGGAATGACGGTTACTATCTCAGTTCACGTCTGCAATCACTAGATTCCCTCCCTCCCAGTCTCCTAGAAAGAAATCCTTGAATTAGAAAGGTCTATAAAGGTGTAATTGAGTTAAACTAAGGGCTATACCAGATTTATCCTGTTGGGAGACTTCCCTATGGCAAAAGGCTTTGGTAAATTTGTTCTCCAACCAAGGGAAGCAGCAGAGGCTAAGATCCTCAGACAGAGTGTTCTCAAGCATTTCGCCCATCTTCAAGACCCCAGAGTGGAGAGAACGAAACATCATGGTTTGATGGAGATAATCACCATTGCTATTTTGGCTGTCCTCTCCGGAGCCAATGGGTTCGTGGCGATAGAGACCTATGGCCAAGCCAAACAGAAATGGTTGGAGAGTTTTTTAGACTTGCCCTATGGCATTCCCTCACATGATACATTTTCTCGGGTGTTTGCTGCCCTTGAACCCCAACAGTTCCATGAAAGCTTTCTGAGTTGGATCAACAGCATTACCGAAAATTTAACCATTGAGCTGATCCACATCGATGGCAAAACCGCGCTTAGGGTCTTACGACCGAGAGGGAAAACTCAAAGCTTTACATAGTGTCAGTGCCTGGAGCAGTGAACATTCGTTGATGTTAGCCCAGAAAAAGGTGGACAGCCAATCCAACGAAATTACCGCAGTGCCTCTACTATTGAAGTTACTCAACCTCAAAGGAGCAATAGTCACTCTCGATGCCATGGGAACCCAGCGACAAATCGCTGGGCAAATTAAACAAGCACAGGGGGAGTATGTGTTAGCTCTCAAAGGTAATCAGGGAAAACTCGCTCAACAAGTTAAAGATTGGTTTCAACAAGCCCAAGCCAAGAACTGGGAAGGCATAAAGTTTAGTTATCATCAAACCATTGAAGCGCGGCACCATCGGATTGAAACTCGTCAGTGTTGGGCGGTGTCGGTTGCTCAATTACCTGCCTTGCATCGCCAGAGTCTGTGGGAGGGATTGAGCACAGTTGTCATGGTTAAGAGTACCCGTCAGATGTGGAATAAGACGACTACAGAAGTTCGCTTCTACATCAGTAGTCTTTCTGCAGATGGGGAGAAACACAACCTTGTTATCCGTTCTCACGCTTCGGATCGAGAACAGTCTTCATTGGGTACTTGACGTCACTTTTCAAGAAGATGCCAGTCGAATTCGCCAGGGTTATGCTTCCGAAAACTTGAGTTTATTGCGTCGTTTAACCGTCAACTTGCTCAACAGAGAACCCTCTCGGGGGAGTTTGGCGATGAAGCGATATAAGGCAGGACTTGATAACGAGTTTCTCCTAAAAATCTTGGTAGCCAGTGCTACTACTTAAGCACTTGAGCGTAGCTCAAGTGAGAAAATATCCCTCCCAAAAAAACCTAACAACATAACCCGATTGGGTAATCTTAAATTTGTGAGGGAGGTTTATTAAATTGAGTGCCTCAATCAGCCTTAATTTTTCAGTTTTATTCTCGTAATTTTAGAACTCGATTTAGATGCGTTTACCCTGTTATTCTTCCTTTATATTTAAGTGTTAAACTGTCTACACCCTCAAAAATTGCTTGATTTTTCCATTTACTAATAAACCCATGAGAAACTTGTAATAATTCTTGAATCTCATGATAAGATTTTCCTTGGAGAATCATTTTAACTGCTATAGCTCTTTTAATTTCTTTGGACTCTATAGTTTGATTAATAAAATTTGATAATTCATCTATACTATTCATAGTTTTTAGTTAATAATATTAATATTTATATTATATCTGTTACAAGCTATTTAGGGTTGCTATATATCAGGTTCGGATAATTAGTTATAAAAAACTTTATCCCTTGAAACCTTACTCCTTTACTTCTGCCTTCTGCCTTCTGCCTTATGCCTTACTTTTGCGTCTAGTATAATTATTCAACCGGACATGATATTAGCAGATACGTGGTAATTGTTGACCGCTTAACAGATCCACGACCCTGGTTGCACCAATTTTACTCTGCATAGTGACTAGACTGGAATTCTCGTCTGTTACCTTGCCAATTAAACCAGCATCTTTTCCCAAGGAGTGCGATCGCATAATCTCCAAACCCTTTTGTGACTCTTGCTCCGGTAAAATAACCACAAATCGACCTTCATTGGCCACATAAAGCGGATCGAACCCCAGAATTTCACAGGCTCCTTGTAAATCTTCCTTGACTGGAATCAGACTTTCATCAATATGGATGCCAAGATTAGCCCCAAGGGCAATTTCGTTTAAAGCACTGGCCAAACCACCACGAGTCAGATCCCGCATACAGTGAATTTCGATCCCACTTTGGGTTAGGTCTAGGACCAAATCAGCAAGGGAAGCACAGTTGCGTAGGGTGCGTGATAAGACGGACTCGCCTTGATTTTATTGGTAGTCAGTGTTGGCAAAGTCCGTCCCGTAACGCACCACCAAAAGGCTCACTCTGATTTAATCGGTAGCTATTGTTGGGAAAGTCCATCCCGTAACGAACCACTTGCTAAATTTTTGCTTACTTAAATTCTGCCATGTAGATTGGAAATTGTGTTAGCTAATCACCAATTTTTATTTGTTTTTATTTTAGCTTATTTAAGTTTATTAATTCATATTTAAAATACCTATTTTTAGTTAGTCATACTTTCCAGTAAATACCGTCAAAAATTTTTATATCAAACTCCTATACACCTATTTTTTTAGTCAATAGATTAGAGGTCAGAAGCATTTACATTGAAAATCATGGCCATGACCAAAAAAACTAATCGCAACCTAAAACGTTGGCTATTAATAGAATTCGTTGTGGAGTTACTGGCTTTATTCCTTGATGCAAACCTAATCATAGTGTTGAATCTTTGCTTATTGATTTGGCGTTTGCTCAGGGAAGAAGAAGAAGACGAGTAGGGTCGATATCAGAGTTGTAAAAAAGAAAGTAAGTGTGGCAAGGGTGGAGAGATGGGGAGTGTAAGCTCAACAGGATTTTTTTCCCTGTTCCCTGTTCCCTGTTCCCTAAAATCCAGCAATTTGTACCTAACAGCAATTGCAAACCGCTGTATCATAGTTGTAGTCTACTACTTTTTTGAGTAAACCAACCCTCAGCCCAATCTCAGCCATGAAATTCATCAGCCCCAAAACCGACTTTGCCTTTAAAAAAATCTTTGCCTCCCAGGAAAGTAAGCCGATTCTGATTAGCTTCCTCAATGCTCTTGTCTATCACAATCAACCTCTCATCCAAGATTTGGAAATTATTGATCCTTATCAGTCTTCTCCTCTGCCAATCCTCAAAGACTCTTTCCTCGATGTGAAAGCTAAGCTGAGGGATGGTTCTCTAGTGATTATTGAAATGCAGGTTTTGCAGGTAGAGTCTTTTGCTCGTCGAGTTTTGTATAACGCAGCTAAAGCTTACTCACTACAATTAGGTCAAGGGGAAGGCTACCGTTATCTCAAACCAGTGATTGCTCTGACTATTACCGATTTTATTATGTTTTCTGAGAATAATCAGGTAATTAATCATTTTGAGTTCCGAGAAAAAAGTACCAACATCAGCTACGTAGAAAATCACTTACAATTATTGTTTGTAGAGTTACCGAAGTTTGAGAAGCAGTTGGAGGAGTTAGAAGAATTGGATGAGTTGTGGATGTATTTTTTAAAAAATGCCCCTTCCTTAGATACAGTCCCAGATAAAATGGCACAACTACCAGAGTTTCAACAGGCATTTGGGATTGCTTCTCAGGCGAATTTAACCAGGAAAGAGTTGGAAGAACTAGGAAAACGAGAAATGTTTATGCATGACCAACAAGGGCTGATTCTTTTTGCGGAGAAACAAGGGATAGAAAAAGGAATGAAACAAGGAATAGAAGAAGGAATGAAACAAGGGAGAGAAGAAGGGGAGAAAGAAAAAGCCCAAACAATTGCACGCCAACTTCTGCCTCTTTTGGATGATGAAACGATTAGCCAAACTACTGGCATACCTGTAGAGTAAATTAGGAAGCTTCGCTGAACAAGTCAAAAGGCAATAGACTAATGAAGAATGAAGAATGAAGAATGAAGAATGAAGAATGAAGAATGAAGAATGAAGAATGAATTTTTAGTTGGGTAGGGTGTGTTAGGGACGGACTCACCCTGGTTTTATCAGTAGCCAGTATTGGGACAGTCCGTCCCGTAACGCACCACAGTTTTGTAGGGTGGGCAAGGGGAAATAAATTGGTTGGAGCGCTTGGGTTGACCAATCTAATGAAGAATGAAGAATGAAGAATTTAGAATGAAGAATGAATTTTTAGTTGGGTAGGGTGTGTTAGGGACGGACTCACCCTGGTTTTATCAGTAGCCAGTATTGGGACAGTCCGTCCCGTAACGCACCACAGGTTCAAACAGCTGCATCAAAACAACAGGTAAGCATTATTTTAATCTGAGTTAAGTACGTAGGGTGCGTGATAAGACGAGCTCGCCCTGATTTTTCGCCTCTTCGCTAGTTGGGAAAGTCCGTCTGGAAATGAAACGGGCAAGATGCCCGTTCCACCAAGATGCCCATTCCACCCACCGGGTCAACTGTTCTCTGTTGCCTCTTGCCTCTTGCCTCTTGCCTCTTGCCTCTTGCCTCTTCTTTGTTCCCTGTTCCCGATTCCCGATTCCCGATTCCCGATTCCCGATTGCCAATTGAACACAGCTATAAGTATTTTCTCGGAATAAATCGAGGATTATTATAGCTTTTGTAAATCTTAATTTCTGATCAACATAGATTAAAAATATATAAATTATTATGTTAGGTTTTAATCAAACTAACTTCATGATTCCAATTTCAGCGGGCATGGTAATAGCGCAGGATTTGCCAAAAAGACTTGAAACTCTTGAAATTGAGAATAAATACGAAGATTGCCTGTTTATGAAATTAGAGGGGACTATCGTTCAGCCAGATAAAATTGACCTATTCTTAACTATAAACTTTCATGATCAATTTTTAGAACTACCGGGTGGTAGCATCAAACTTGGGCTAACCGGTGGAGAGCTAAGGCTGAACTTAACCAATGGCAAACTTCCCTATTCTCACCGTGGTTTCAATGATGATTTTAAAGTTTCCATAGAGAAAAAGCGACGGTCAAAGCAAGGTAGTCAAATTCACCATGACAAGAAGATGTCCATGGGTTTAGACCCTACTTCCAATCAATTTGAGTTCAACATAGGCACAGAATTAAATCTCAGGAAAAATATCAATCACGAAAAAACTGATGAATTCACCATCATGGATTACCAGATCACATCTAAAGGTGGAGAAACCAGTCCAGCTTGGGTTTTTGCTGCCAAAAGTGGTGAGCCATTATTAACTGGAACCCTCAGCAGTATATGGTTAGGCAGCATTACCAAACAAGATATCAATCAACCCTGTTATATCGAAGCGATTTTCACAGTTTTGCCGAAAAATGTCCATCTTTATGAAGCGGAGGGAATCTGGTTTCAAGAAATTAGTCGAGAAGAACGGGCAGTCCTAGATCGAAAGATTGTATTATTTTTACTCAAGCGCCAATTAAAACCTTATGTAAGTCGGTTAGTATTGCAGGATGTTTAATCAAGAATTAAGCCAGGAAATAAACAAGACACTCCAAGGTTTTCGAGCAGCCAAGACCAAGAATTTCCAGAAATTAGCAGAAGTTGCTGGTTTAGATATTACTACTGACTTTGCAGGTGCTAACCTTAGGGGTGTTAATCTCAGTCGTCTTAATCTCAGCCATGCTGACTTAAGTGATACTGATTTAAGGGATGCTAAACTCAGTGGCACTGACTTGAGTGGGGCTGACTTGAGTGGGGCTAACTTGAGTGGCGCTAGCTTGATTTCAGCAAACTTAAGCCATGCTAATCTCAGTAATGCCCAAGTCACAGGAACTCGGTTTGGCAAAAATCCCGGTCTGGTTGAACAGACCAAGGATAACCTGATCAAGCGAGGAGGGATATGGGAACCTAGTATCACGGAAGTGCTTCTGGCTTGGAATGAATTGAATGACCGTGACCGAGATTGGATGATTGCCACAGGGGAGAGTAAAGAAATTCCAGCTGGTCATGTCTTGATTCATGAAGGACAATCGATCAATGCCCTCTACATTGTGCTCGATGGCGTGTTAACTGTTTCCGTTGAAGCTTGGAAAAGTCGGGAAATTGCTCGATTATCCAACGGTGAAGTAGTCGGAGAAATGTCTTTTGTGAAAGATCATCCCCCTTCCGCTACAGTTAAAGCTTTAGAAGACTCGATTGTGTGGTCAATTGATCGAGCTAAATTAACCCATAAACTAGAGCAAGACCCTCGTTTTGCAGCTCGTTTTTATCGCTTGCTTGCTGCTGCTATTGCTGATCGAATACACCTGACCACAATTAGCTTACTTTACTTCGAGAAAGAGTATCAGATAGAAGACCCGATGGCGACTAACCTGAAGATTGATGAACTAACAACATCTAGTCACTATCGGTTCATGGCTACACCCATTAATAAGGACTCAATCAAAACCTATGAAAAAGTTATTTTAGACAAAACTAAGGCAGCTTTACTGATTAATGGGGTGATTGAATCTTGAGCTATCAGCTATCAGCTATCAGCTATCAGCTATCAGCTATCAGCTATCAGTTTATGCGCTACGCGAACAGCTATCAGCTTTTGAATAAAATAAGCTGAAAACTGATTAATGAGGGCTGACGGCTGACCACTGATGGCTGACCACTGATGGCTGACCACTGATGGCTGACCACTGATGGCTGACCACTGATGGCTGACCACTGATGGCTGACCACTGACCGCTGACCGCTGACCGCTGTTCGCTGATAGCTGACAATTAATCGTCTTTTTTAATCACTTTAAACTCATCTAGCAATTGCACCCAATTGATAGCATCTCTCTTGTCATAAACCCACCCGATCAGATTGATATCTCCTGTTTCCCAAGCAAATTTCCACCAAGCATCTAACTGTTCTTCTGTAACATCTAATCCTATTATTTCATTTTTAAAAGTATCACTGGTAGGCTGACTAGAGTGATGCCCCTGGATAAACTGTTGCCAGTCAGCTACGGTAAACTTAAAATCGTAATCCTGTGCTACCTTAACTACCTCTTCTGGATTTCTAGTAGCTATTAGCTGCTGTTTTAAATCCTCTTGTTGAGAAATAGCATGGAAAAATTGAGCAACAGTTTCTGTATAGATTGTAGACATTGTAGATATTAGCTATAAAAAATGCGTCACTCATGGACGCTAGTTAATCGACTTTACATTGACAATTATAATTAATGACAATTATTAATTATTATTCTTTCGAAAAAGATAAAGGCCAAGAAGATAAAGGTGGTGTCTCTAACAAGGCAGCACTAAGACTGTCGTGAATCTTGGCATTAGTTGCCAGAATCCGCCCAGAATTAATATCAATAGGACTGCGATCATAAGCGGTAACTTTACCACCAGCTTCTTCTAGGATAACGATGCCAGCCGCTACATCCCAAGGAGAAAGCCCTCGTTCCCAATAGCCATCCAATCGTCCAGTAGCAACATCACACAAATCGATGGATGCAGAACCACTACGGCGAACTCCTTGAGTCAGATGAGTCAGGTAACAGAACTCGGCATAGTTGTTATCGGAAGTCTGCCGCCGGTCATAGGCAAATCCAGTGACTAACAAGCTCTTACTCAGGTCAGAGACTTGGGAAACCTGGATTGGCTGACCATTGCAGGTTGCCCCTAAGCCCACAGCTGCACACAATAACTCATCCCGAAAGGGATTATATACTGCTCCCACCTGAGGCTTGCCGTCAATCAACAACCCCACAGAGGTAGCAGCAATGGGGTATTGATGGGCATAATTAGTAGTACCATCGAGGGGGTCAATCGCCCATAGGTATTTACTTTGATTGTCTCCCAGTTGACCCGATTCTTCTGCCAGAATCGAATGGTCTGGCACATCGTTTTTGAGTATATCTAAGACTACTGCTTCAGCTTCTTTATCAGCTGCAGTGACTAAATCTCCAGGACGTCTTTTCTCTTCTATAGTTTTGAGATTGCCCCAGTAAGTTTTCAAAACATCACCAGCAGCAGTGGCAGCTTTAGCGGCAATATCAAGGAAAGTTTGTAGTTGTTCGGAGGTATGTTCTGTCATTGAGCAGATAACCTGTAGTTTATCAATTGAGTCGGTAAGCAGTCAGCGGTTAGCGGTCAGCGGTCAGCGGTTAGCGGTCAGCGGTCAGCGGTCAGCGGTCAGCGGTCAGCGGTCAGCGGTCAGCTGATTTTATTCAAAAGTACCGATCACTAGCTTGGCACAGGCTTCGACACTGTGACTGTACCCATAAGCACAGCTGATAGCACCTCAAGTAGCGTGCGCGTAGCGCTTAAGCTGATAACTGATAGCTGATGACTAATAACTAATAACCACTAAGGATTTTGACGGCGAAATTCTGCTGGTGTCAAGCGCAAAGGCTGATCTGGGTTCCAAATTCCATAGCCCATAATTCTGGCGTATTCTTGAGCACGGGCGATTTTATGATCATATTTGTTATTTGGGGCTAGGGGTGAAGCTAAGGCACAGCCCTTAGCTACCAACTGCTCATTGACTAACACACCATCTAGCCATACATAGGCTAACCAGCGACTATAGCGGTCTTGTTCCTCTACATCGAGCTCTAACATAACCGATTGTTGATCACTAGTTTCACTAAGCATCTTCTGTAAACAGGTTTTGGCCTGATCTCCCCAAGGCTTTTGTTTCCAGCTTGGTGCCTCTATACCAATCATCCGGATTCGTGCCACTAATGGTGGATCTTGATTGGTGATCAACACATCCACCGTGTGTCCACTGATCACCCGTTGCACTTGAGCACTAGTCTGGTTGGGGACATTGGTCAATTGGCAACCCCCGAGGAAGAGCAGAAAGCAACTCAGCAGGCTACCCGCTCTACTGTACCTCTGCTCCGCTAGTGTCCTAATCCTCATCCAGTGGCAGCCCAAACCGAACCTTACCTTTAGCAAAATATCGACCAAACTGAAGTTCATACACTTCATCTTCATCCTGAGTCTCTACCTCTAGGTCTGACCGGGGATAACTCACACACAATAGAGCATAGCCTTGCTCCCGCAATTGTGGAGATAGTCCCATGGCTTCCGGTTGGTAGACTTTTCCTGCCAACACTCGCACTGCGCAAGTGGTACAGGCTCCATTGCGGCAGGCAAAGGGTAGCTCCACACCTTGGTTTTCGGCGGAATGCAAGATATAGCGGTCTGTTGGCACGTTTACCTTGTGCTTAGCACCAGTTTGGCGATTATGAATCTGAATGGTGTACGATTGAGTCATTGACTTCGTATATAATTTTCTGTATAATAAGAAATCGGGCGATGAATTGAAAAAGATTCAAAGCTCCAACTGAATACTTTACCTGGAGAGGTGGCCGAGTGGTTGAAGGCGCAGCACTGGAAATGCTGTTTAGGGGTAACTCTAACGAGGGTTCGAATCCCTCCCTCTCCGTACCGATTCAATCAATACTATCAGCTATCAGCGGTCAGCATTCAGCGGTCAGCGGTCAGCGGTCAGTGGTCAGCCGTTAGCCGTCAGCCGTCAGCCTTGGCCTTTGGCCACGCTACTTGAGGTGCCGTCAGCCGTCAGCCGTCAGCTAAAAGCTCACGCTACTTGAGGTGCCGTCAGCAGACGTAACAGAGATTAAACCAATACTTACCTGGTAAGCTATCAGCTATTAGCTGATATAGCACTACGCGCTACTGTTAGGACATTCCTAAACTCCGAAACTTACTCATAGCTGACTTTTGACTTCTGACTTCTAACTTCTGACGCTAAGCGTAGCGCTATAGCTGATAGCTGATATAGCAGTCGCCAGGGCAGGCGCGGACATGACAAAAGTCTCAAACCTAAGTAAGCGCAAGAGTTTGACTTCTGACTTCTGACTTCTGACTTCTGACTTCTGACTTCTGACTTCTGCTATAGCTGATAGCTGATAGCTGATAACTGATAGCTGACCGAAATACAAACCTGAAAGTCAATTAAGACGGCTATTGCCTATAAAATTATTGAAGATCCCAATTATAGAACATCTAGCTGTAAGCCTTAAATGAAGCAGTTGATTCAAGGTCTGCATCAATTCCAGACCAATTACTTCGAGACCCACCGAGACCTATTTGAGTTACTGTCTCACGGGCAGCATCCCAGGATACTATTCATCACCTGTTCAGATTCTCGCATTGACCCGAGTCTGATTACTCAAACTGAGCCTGGTGAAATGTTCATCATCCGCAATGCCGGGAATATCATACCGCCTTATGGAGCAAGTAATGGCGGTGAACCAGCAGCAGTAGAGTATGCTATTTATGCCTTAGGCATTAATGAAATTGTCGTATGCGGTCACTATCGCTGTGGAGCGATGAAAGGTTTACTGAAAATCGACAAGCTAGAAGAGGACATGCCAGCCGTTTACCAATGGCTCAAGCATGCCGAAGCTACTCGCCGGATTATCAAAGAACACTATCAAGACTATGAAGGTGATGAACTCCTGAATGGGGCGGTGGAGGAAAACGTCCTTAACCAGCTACAAAATTTACGTACTTACCCAGTTATTCAATCTCGACTCAGAAGTGAGGACATTCGGCTTCATGGGTGGGTCTATAAGATAGAAACCGGAGAGGTTCTGGAATATAGTCCACTGCAAAAGCAGTTTGTACCCCCTCAAACCCAGTTTTCAAGAGGAGCATGGATAACACCTCAGCAGCAAGCAAGAATTTATAAAGGTTCTCCAGAATAAACTCTAAACTAAGTAATAATAAACCAGAAAAAAAGTAGATGCAACCCTGATTAGAGGTGCTATAATCCAATTAGCGTCATTTGTACTCTTAGCCTGTGGTAAACTGTTGTCAGTAAGTCGTCAACAGTTTACAGCCAAAAGTTAAATCAGCTTCTTAGTTTACAACAACCTTTTTGCAACCCTATGTGTAGATGCCCTGATAGTTGATTCCCTTTGGACTAGTTATTGTCCTACCGTCTTGATAACGTTAGTCAACAGAAGATCCGAAACTAGCTCGTTTATAACAGCCTCTATACTGCCGAGATTTCGGTTTAGATATTACTATAGTAGAAGCTATTTCAGGAATAAGATAACCGTACAATTGCGGAATTAGTTGAATAGCCTAATTGGAGACATTGGGCAATTTTACGGTTATTTTGGTCATGGGTAATGGGTTAAGGGGAGTAGGGAGTAGGGAGTAGGGAGTAGGGAATCGGGAGTCGGGAGTCGGGAATCGGGAATCGGGAGCAGGGAGCAGGGAGTAGAAATATGTCTTAAGCTTTACTTCGATTGCTATATCTTTGGTTATTTCAGTATTAGTCGCGACGGGGAAATTGAAAAGCGGAGGAATATTAGCCAATGGAAGAATTAATGACTCTAAAGGAATTACTCTACGAAGGCAAAATCCCTGAAGCCCTGGAACTGATTGAAGAATTGGAGGAGATGAGCAAATCGGATAAACTGAATAAACTATTTAGCTATGGAATTATTCTGCTGTTACATCTAATTAAAAAAGCTGCTGAAAAACGGACGACTAAATCTTGGGAAGTATCAATCCGTAATTCTGTTAAACAAATTCAACGTACTAATCAGCGCCACAAGGCTAAAGGAACTTATCTAACCGAAACGGAATTATTAGAAACTTTAGAAGATGCCTATCAATCCGCACTAGACCGCGCTTCATTAGAAGCATTTGAAGGAAGTTATGAAGCTGAAGAAATTGCTAAAATGGTGGAGCGGGAGGAAATCATAAAAACAGCAATGGATTTGATTTTATAGGGCTATCAGCAATCCGTTATCAGCTATCAGCAATCAGCTATCAGCAATCAGCTATCATTTAAGTAATTGTTATCATTCTTGACGCCCTATTCCCTATTCCCTATTCCCTATTCCCGACTCCCGACTCCCGACTCCCGACTCCCGACTCCCGACTCCCGACTCCCTTTGCTACAAATATTAGCATTGATTACATCGATAAACTTAACTGAGAGCCAAGGGATGTCTTAGATACTTCAATCCTGGTCTGAAAGGCTTCTTTAAACTGAGGCATATGAGTCACGGTTAAAATACAAGCAAAATCGGATGCGATCGCATTAATTGCTGCAATCAATCGCTCACACCCCTCGGCATCTTGGGTGCCAAACCCCTCATCCACAATCAACATTTGTAAGGATGTGCCTGAGCGTTGGGCCAACAGTTGTGCTAATGCCAGACGAATGGCAAAATTAATCCGAAATGCTTCACCACCGGAATAGGTTTCATAAGGTCGAGTACCACTGGCATCAGCAATTAAAATATCTAAGGTATCAATCAGTTTGGTTTTTTTCTTAGAAGACCGACTCCCGGCCTTTTGGGTAACAATTTGGATGTGTAACTGATTCCCAGTCAGTCTAGCCAAAATTTGATTGCTTTGGGCTTCTAGTTGAGGCAAAATATTCTCTATCATGAGTGCCTGGATGCCATTTTTGCCAAATGCGATCGCTAATTCCTGATGCACCCGATATTGCCGCTGGAGTTGTTGCAGCTTTTCGAGTTGCTGTTGATACTGACTTTGTAGGGATTCCAGTTGCTGCAACCGTTGTTGGAGACGCCCCTGCTGGGATAGTTGTTTATCCATTTGCTGTCGGCGCTGCTTCATCCCCTGTTCTAAGGCTTGGATGTCCCTAGTGACATCAGGACTTTGTTCCATTTGCTTGACAATGTCCTCAATTTGTGTATTAACCTCCTTGAGATTACAGCGTCTGCTCTGGAGGCTTTGAGTTAGGCTTGCCAAGCGTTGACCGACTTGGGGATTTTGCTCTTGGGCGGTTTGTAATTCCTGATAACGCAGTTGCCAAGATTGGGCTTGACGCAAGGAGGCTCTAACCTGATTATGAGCATCCAAGTTATAGCCAATCTCAGCAATGTATCGATCTAGCTGATCCAATTGCTGCTTCAACGGGGAATTGGTTTGTAACTGATGCACTGAGCCTTGAAGACTATCCAGCTTTCGAAGCAGCTGTGGTTTCTGGGCATCAATTTTTTGCTGACGCCGTCTTGCTTCTTCTAGCTTAGCCGAGTGGATTTCAGCCCAGCGCCAGCGGTCAACTTCCCCCCGTGCTAGAGCATGGGTTTGTTCATCGTAGTTGAGCTGTTGGACTCGGAGGTCGAGTTGCCTGAGTTCTTCGTGTAACTCTACCCCATAAGCACGAATAGTAAGGGATTGTTCCAGTTCTTTCTTTTCCTCAGATACTTCATAGAGTCGGTCATAAACTTCGTCGGTGGCTTCTAGTTGTGCTGCTAGTTGTCCCCGTTGTTCGAGCAACTGTTCATAAGGAGAGAGTTGTTGGGAAATTTGGGAGTATTCATGGCGCAACACCTGAAGTTCTCGTTCACAAACGGTTAGCTGCTCTCGTACTACCCAGAATTGATCTTGAACATCCTTGTGCTCAGCAGTGGTTTTCTGAATCACCCGGTCAGAATGGGCTGCATCTAGAGGCTGCTCGCATAAGGGACAAACTGCGTTCTGAACTTGCAGAAACTGGATTTTTTGGGTCAGTTCCCCCAGTAATTTTTGATAGCGACGTTGGTTTTCGTGGAGGCGTTCTCGAAAGCCTCGACGTTCTAGTCCTTTGTCCTGTAACCGAGACAGGTAGACCCGCTTTTTCTCTAATTCCCCAAGTTCAGCTTCTAACTGAAGTGCGGCCTGTCTCAGCTGAGGTGTTGTTGCTACTTGCTGGGATAACTGTTTTTCAGAAGAAACCAGTTCTTCTAATTTGGCACTGAGTCTGGCTTGAACCCGGTCAAGTTCGCTTTGGATAGACCCACGGCGTTGCAACAAGGGAGAGACTTCTAGTTGCAGATTATCTAACTGCTTAAGGCGTTGACGAGATCGGTTAAGTCGTGCCAGGGCTGTAGCCACTTCCCCTGAACGGGAGAGAGTATCTTGAATCTCTTGCTCTTGAGTACCCAAGGCTTCTAGTTGAGCTTGGGTATCACGGATTTGCAGATTATGTTGATTAATGTCTTGATTAAGCTGCTGTTGGAGTTGTTGTCGTTGCTGTTGCGCTTTCTGATAAGTCTGTAATTTGGCGGCAAGACTTTCTTCAAGTTCTTGTAGCTGGAGGTATTCGGCATAACCAGCAGTAATTTGTTGGTCTTGAGAGAGTAGTTCAGAAAGTTGTTCTTGTTGGGCAACAGCAGTAGCAATGTCTTGTTGTATGCGATCGCAATCTTGAGTAAGATTACGATATTGTGTCCTCACAAAGTTCAGCTGTTGTTCCCAGCTATTGCGCTGATGTCCAATGGCTTGTAGTTTTTTGAGTTGTTGCGCGTCTTGGTCTTGGTCTTGTTGCAGCTGGTGTAAAGCAGTTTCGAGGGTAGCTGTTTCCTTTGCGATCGCATCCCGTTCTCCCAGTTGTTCTTTAATACCCTGCAAACTTTGCTCTAGCTGTTCTACTTGACCTTTCAACTGCTTTGACAAATCCTTTGCCTGGTCTGCCAATTTTTCGTACTGGTCTAGTTTGAGCAAATCTGCCAGAATTTGTTTCCGTTCACTGGGACGCCTGACCATAAACTCATCGGCTCGACCTTGACGCAGGTAAGAGGAGTTGATAAAGGTATCGTAATCTAGCTTCAGATTCGCTATTATTAATAATTGAGTTGCTCGTACTCCTTTCTGGCTTAAAGACTTAAAACCATTTGGTGTTTCCACTTGAAACTCTAGGGAACTCCCCTGTTTTCGGTGGCGAGTCCGAATAATTCGATGGGTTTGTTGATTATTTTGAAAAATAAAGTCTACTCGGACTTCCTTCGCCCCAGTATTGATGACATCGTTTTCTGAGGCAACACGGCTTTGTCCCCAAATTGCCCAGGTAATGGCTTCTAGCAAGGACGATTTCCCGGCTCCATTCTGACCACAAATACAGGCAGTGTGAAGACCGCGAAAGTCTAGAGTTGCGTCGCGGTAGCTGAGGAAGTTTTTTAGAGTTAGTTGAATAGGAATCATCTAGGATCCACAAACCTCACACCGTTAATACTTTCAAAATCAGTATAAACACACACTTTGCATAGTGTAGCGACGTATATATCAGTTTTCTAGGTCTTGAACACTCATTTTTACAAAAGTTAATAAATACTCAGTAAGCAAAAATTCTTAGCTAGACCGTCAGTGGTCAGCGGTCAGTGGTCAGCAGTCAGTGGTCAGTGGTCAGTGGTCAGTGGTCAGTGGTCAGCGGTTAGCCGTCAGCCGTTGGCCAATGGCTGATAGCTGTTCGCGTAGCGTGCGCATAAGCTGAGAGCTGATGGCTGATAGCTGAGAGCTGAGAGCTGATGGCTGAGAGCTGAGAGCTGAGAGCTGAGAGCTGAGAGCTGAGAGCTGAGAGCTGAGAGCTGAGAGCTGAGAGCTGATAGCTTACTCCATTGCGGTTTTGGAACCATGTTCCATGGGGAACTCGATCAGGCGTACTATAAATCTAAGTAGGATTAATCTAATCGAATACTGAAACTAGGGTAAACATTATGTCAAAAGCTACGTTGCAATATACAACCAAGGATTTAGAAGAACTCGGCTTCATCGTTGAAGTCCCCGGCAGAACGGACAATGCCAGAAACAGAGCCAAAGCTCTCGACGAGATTCAACGGCGCATGGAAGACTCAGAAGACACTACGGTCAATGAGGATAGCTTTGCCGATGGCTTGAGTGCTGACGATTTGATTTTAGTTGAGCCACTAGCTACCGGTAGTACAGATGGTGAAGAAGCAGAGATTATTCAGTCAGTAAAAGCGATCGCATCTTTAGCAAGTTTAAGGGTAAATTTGGAACAAGCTTACCAACAAGCTGTGGAATTACGGCCAGTAATCGAAGCCTTATTTTCCCCAGACCCCCTGACACCGGAACATATGAAACTGGCAACGGATAGAAATTTTGCCAAAACCTTAACAAAATTTGCTGAAGCTAAAGCCGCTCACGATCAGTATTTGCCCATTGCCGAAGAGGCTTGGAAAATATTAGAACCCGCTTTGCCACCATCTCAGCATCAAGCTAATCCTCTAGGCTCGGATGTAGTAGAGCATACTGAGAGTAATGGCAAAAAGGGTGTGACTGTGAATGAGTCATGAAACCTATGCCTAGAGGCAGGGGCTTCTAAAATTGTTTTCTAAAATTGTTTAGGTGGGGAGGGTTGAATCAGTCCCTATGCCGGATGTAATGGTATTTTTTTACTTTCCCCTCTTCCCTACTTCCCACGTCCAGAATTTTTCCCAAACCTGGCCTCTTGGACGCTACTACCAATGCCCTGAATTACACCACGAACCACTAGACCAATACTTCTACCAAAGACTTGGGTCAACAGATACACCACACCATTACCAATCCAAGTGACAGCCGCTTGCACACGGGGAGAAAGAGCATCCCGTAGCTCATAGGCTAACGTCACAGCTAGCTGAAAACCTCGTAGCCGTTCTAATTCCCGACGCCGGGGAGCATAGATACTGGTTTGTTTAATGCCAGTGTCAGTTAGGATAAATAAATCATATCGACTCTCGAAAATTGCTTGTGGCTCACCAAATAATTTATCTTGGCGATATCGCCAGGAGAGATTATTGCGAAATCTAGCAATTTCCCGAGATGACATTAAATTTTGATGATAAAAATTTACCTTAATACTTTCTACATCTGCCAATTGATTTAATAACGGTTGAATCACCCCATTAGCAATTTGGATAATTAAATTGTCCAGGATAAGTTCTGACCGTTGAATTGCTTCGGGGGTGTGGGCAGGATAGGAGACATTATCAATTATTAATGAGCTGTCAAATAGCCGATGATATAATAAATCAATAACTAGAGGAATTTTATCAATAATTTCCTTTTTTACAATGGGATAGTTACCCACCAAAATAGTGACAACTTCTAGTTGAGTATTTTCCGTGTACAAGGTATAATATTTACCGAAGAAATCTGTTACTGATGCTTCCCACAGGTCTTTCAGAATCAGCTGTTGCTTGTGAGGTAACTGTTCCGGTGTTACTTGAGACAAGCGCAAATCTTCAATCAGCGCTTCAAAGGTTTGGAAGACTAAACCAAGTAACTCTGCTCTTTTCTCTACTTGGAGAATGTCAAGTTCTAGAGGAACACCAGAGAGGTTGGATAAACCAGATTGAAGTTTTACCATTGTCCGCTCAACTCTCCGCTCAACTAGTGGTGCCTTAGGGCTAAGCTGGGATTGAGCCCTTGGCGCAACAGTCAGTGAGCTTTCCGGTTTAGGCATTGGGACTAAGGCATTGTCCCGTGACGGTTCCACCAGAATGATGCTAGCCGGTAATAGCTGATCCGCCAGCCAACGGGCTACCAACAGTTCTCGACGGCGTCCAGTCCAAAACAGCCAATCCCAATTGGAAAGACCAGGATTTTGCAGCTGACTATTAACCTGGACTAAAGCGGCTTCAAATTGTTGGAATCCTGAGTTACGCCACTGTTGATACCAGGGAGCAAAACCTGCACCTTTATAGGATACAGTAGGTAAGTTAGACAGTGTCTGCCAATAGGATTGACCCTTAGTAATTTGACCAATGGCTTCAACAATGGTAGCGATCGCTACTCCTTTGGGGCAATACCCATTGACACCCAATGCTTGAGCTGCTGCTAGCACAGTGGGTTGAGATTGCTTGGTCAGTAGTAATATTGGCAAGTTAGGGTACTCCCGCCGTAATCCCTGACACAGTGGCAATCCTGATAAGGTTACCTCTTGATTTGAATTAGGCTCAGCCAAAGCTAGTTCCAAAATTGCCACATCCACGGAGTTGGTCCCCTCTAGTGCCGCTAATCTTGATCGGGCTTCTGTGCCAGTATCAGCCTCAGCTACAACTAGCAGATCCTGGAAGGCTTGCAAGGCAGTCCTTAGACCCAATCGGAATACTGGGTCATCATCAATCAGAAGGATATGAGTTATGCGATCGCTCATATGGAGATAGCCTATAGGAAATGGCTCATGGCTAAAGCCTGTAAACCAATTAACACTATGAACAATTAGCCATTTAAGCTAGCATAACATTAGCTTTTGTGGCTTGGGGGCTGAGGAACCGATCCGCTGGAGCAGGAATCCAGGAAAATTGTTAATTCTTCATTGTTCATTGTTAATCGTTAATCGTTAATTTAAAATTATTAATTCTCAATTAACGATTAACGAAATTTGATTATAACTGTTGAGATTAAATCAGTTTAACGTCCAATTCTTGGTCTTTGCTTAGGCTTGTGATTGAGCTAGCTGCTCCTGTGATTGGGCTAGCTGTTCCTGTGATTGGGCTAGCTGCTCCTGAAGTTGTTCGTGTGATTGAGCTAGCTGCTCCTGTGATTGGGCTAGCTGTTCCTGTGATTGGGCTAGCTGCTCCTGTAGCTGTTCGTGTGATTGAGCTAGCTGCTCCTGTGATTGGTCTAGCTGTTCCTGTGATTGGCCTAGCTGTTCCTGTGATTGGCCTAGCTGTTCCTGTGATTGAGCTTGTGGTTGTGGTTGTAGTTGTTCCTGTGATTGGGCTTGTACCTGTGTTTTATCTGGTTTCGGTGCCTTGGGTTTTTTCTCAAATACTTGAATACCTGGTTGCTCTACCCGAAACCCTTTGTTAATTTTTGCTCCCAGTTTGCCAGTAATAACAGCAACCCACATGGAATACATCTCATTCGCAGTCGTGATTTTTTTCCAAACTTTGGGTTTGACCTTAATCGTAAAAATCGTGCCATCACAATCAACATTAAATTCCTGCCAGCCGTTTTTAACAGTTTTTGCTGTAGGCAATTCATTAATTTTGATGATGAGTTCCATTTTGCCAGGAATTATTCCAGTTTTTGTTTTTTTTATTTGACTGATTTCATCAGCTTTGTGAATACTCATTATTTCAAGCATATGCAACTCCTTTGGCAATAAAAATAATTGGTTTTATTCATATTGTTAAGACAATAAATAGAGCAAATAAATCAGCTATAAAAATGCTTATTTAGCTAACATTTTCCCCTAACAAAACCTGTTGGATCAAAGTCTTATACGGGTCAGATGTAAGTCAGCACAAGTCAGTTTGCTAGGCATAAGGAAACAGTGGTTAATTTTTTGTCTAAAGACCACCAATCCAGAGACCTTTTCGAGCCATCGAATGTCAACTGACTTACCTATTTACTCTGTGATTTTGCATTTTCTCATATTTTTCTGATTTCAAAAGCGACTCAATCAAGAATGTTAGGTAAGTTTGAGAAACTAAAAAAAACCTAATGGTTCTGGATTTAAGCGATATGCAGCGGTATTCCCATCTGATGCGTGAAATGCCTACTGGATATGACCTTGTACGGATAAGTATTTTTGCTTATTAATTTTGAAATCTTGGTTAGATGCGCTTTCCGCATCTAATTATTAAATTCGCCACGGGTCGCACCTCTGCATCGCTTCTGAGTAAGGCTTCTAGAATTTAGATGGGTTTGCCCTGGAGCGATATGCGTTCGCGTAGCGTGACCAAAGGTCAATCGCATAAGCGCGGAAGCGAAGCTTCATCGCGTAGCGTGACCAAAGGTCAATCGCATAAGCGCGGAAGCTGAGGCCTTGGCCTTTGGGCCACGCTACGCGAATGGCCACGCTTTGCGTTCGCGTAGCGTCGGCTTTGCCGAAACGCTTCCGGAGCGCTCCTCATATCATGTCAGGATAATTACCGTTAATAAAAATCGCTCCCATCTCCCCATCTTCTCATCTCCCCATCTCCACACACTTGCCACACTTGTGATCTCTACACCCTGATAACGATTGGGGGAATTTCATCAAAGCGGCGCGTCAAAGAGGATCGCGCCGCCATCCAAGACATGAATTAGGTCGAGCTTAGGGCTTCGAGTTAGCTTACTGCTAAGCATTGTTGCAGATCAGCAATGCTATTAACGTTTTCTAAAATTAACTCGGGACACATCCGTTTAATTAAGCCAGTCAGCACCTTACCTGGTCCGACTTCCACCACTTTCTCAATGCCTTCCACTGGTAGCCTCAGAGAAATTTCTCGCCATCGTACTGAACCAGTAATTTGAGACTGGAGTTGATGTTTTAAGGTAGCTGCCTCTACCGTGGGTACAGGGTCCACATTCGATAATACTGGTACCTGGGCATCAGCAAAGGGGACAGACAGCAAAAGTTCCTGGAACTGAGCTGCTGCTTGAGCCATTAAGGGAGAATGAAAGGCACCGGACACTTTTAGAGGAACAGCCCGTTTGACTTTAATCTGACTCAGCAAATCCTGAACTGCTGTTGGTCTACCTGAAATTACCACTTGAGCAGGACTGTTATCATTAGCAATAACAACATCCTGTATCTGCTGGATTTTTTCTTCAAGTTCTGGGCGTTTGAAGCCAATCAGAGCAACCATCATGCCTTCAGTTGCACTATCCATCAATTTAGCCCGATGTTGGACTAGGCGTAGCCCTGCCTCAAAGTTAAATACCCTGGCAGTGTAGAGGGCAACATATTCTCCCAAACTGTGACCGGCTACTAGATTGGGTCGTTCCCCTTGTTCCATGAGCAGATCAGCCAGGATACTCTCAACTACGTATAAGGCAGGTTGAGTGTAGAGGGTTTGAGATAACTGATCGGACTCCCCTTGACAAATATCCAGCACAGACCAGCCTAAAATTTCCTCAGCTTGCTTAAACTTAACCTTTGCAGAGGGCAGGTCTAATAAGTCCACTCCCATACCTGGTACTTGAGAACCTTGTCCGGGAAACACCCATGCAGTCTTTATCATTTATTTATTATTTATTTGCCGTCAAGAATCAATTATCTGCTATTGCTGTACAATTTGGTGGTCTTATGGATTTGAATTCTCTCAGGTGCGTTGATTGCTGAGTGCTGATACCGAGTTGCATTCAAAGATAGTAGATTGCTTGGATAGGGAGATAGGGAGATAGGGAGATGGGGAGATGGGGAGATGGGGGGAAGAGAAAGTTGTACGTTTGACCGCAACTTGGTATGAGTGCTGAGTGCTGAGTGTTGATCCGGTTTACCCTGATTTATGCGGTGCTTATTGCTACCGATGGATAGCAATACTTTGGTAAACGGTGGCAACATCTGGGTCATTCGAACCATGGGCAATAAATTCTTGGAGGAGAATATCGGTAGAATAAGGCGGCTGGTAAACTGAGCACAACACTTACTCTAAATTAGGATACTACAGTAGCTCGGTATAAACCGGACACCAACTACGAGTAGTACACCACCGACGTAAGCGTGCGCGTAGCGCATATGCTTACCAACCGACTAGCAAAAATATCGGATAATCAAGCTAAGTTTCATCATTATCTGATCAACGATAGCTCTATAATTGAGAGCGACTGATTATAAATTAATATTTCATAGTTTTAAAACTCCAGTTTTAAAGCTGCCATTAATTGAGAAATAGTTGATGGATCCCCTTGACGGTAGTATCCCCAATTAAATTCAGCAATTTGTTCTAGTACTTTAGGATTAAAGTCTCCTTCGTTACCGTAACCAATAGTGAAAAAGGCAATTCGCTTATCGCTGGAAAAGCCACTTTTTTCCAGTTCTTGAAACAGTTGCTCAAGACGAAGCTTAGAATCAGAATCGTCGCCATCGGTCAAAATTACTACAGCATTAATGGCACCCTCTCGGTAATTGTTTTGTAACCAGTTACGGGCTTCCAGGGCAGCATCATATAACCGATTACCCCCGTCAGGGTTGAGATTAAGAATAAACGCCATAGCGCGATCGCGTTTTTGAGGGGTGCTATCTACCAATACTGGTGGACGAATCTCGGAATCAAAATCAATCAGGGCAATTTGCTCTGTTGGTCCTAAACTCTCGATGTATGCGCCCAAGGTCTTTTTAACCGCTGCTAATTTATTCTCCGACATAGAACCGGAAGAGTTTACCAGCACCACCACTTGTGAGGGTTTTTTGGCAAATTCCTGCCAGGACTTGAGCATTGCTGCCACTACCTCTGGTTGAGGGGAACCCAGAGAATCGTATTTGGCCTTGGAGTCAACACCGAATTGACCAGAAAACTTGGCACCTAATGGCACTTCTGGTACACCTGGCCTTAAACCAAGTTCTGTGGCAATTTTTTGGACTTGGGGCGATCGCAAATAGTCAATCACCTGTTGCGCAGCAGCCTTTTCCTGCCTACTCACCCAAGGAGCTTTGGGTAAAATTGCTCGCATATTGGAGGTAAAGGTGGCCTGGGGATACACTGCCTCATAGCGGCTTTGCCCAGCTTGCTGATCGGTATTTGCAGCAATCACTGAGGACTCGTACACTGAACCAATCGATGCCCAAAATGAACCATTCTTTACCATGTCCTTTGCCAAAGAACTAGTAGAGACACCATAGCGAATCACTTTACTTTGTATAGCTTGGATCTGTGTCTGATAACCCTCCACATCTGCTACTGTCAATTGTTCTGGTCCTTTGCCAGATACACTGGCAAATTGAGCCACTAAGGTTTGTAAACCAGAATTGGAGCCAGTAGGAGCAGTGTGGACAAGGTGAATGGGCAATTGAGGGCTATTGGGATCCAGTTCCTGGTGGGTTTTGGTATTAACCAAAGCTTTGTACAAATCCGGTTGCTGCCGTAATCCATCGGCTAATTCTGCCGATGTCATAAATACCATGGGGCTATGGGCTAACAACGGCGCATCGGGAATTTCTCCAATGTAATCTTTCCCTAGAAAAATCTGATTGATCTGATCGATTAACTGACGATGATAGATTTCCCCATCCACGGAAACTAAGGTAGGAAATTCTGGCCCATTACGCTTAAGGCTACGGGATTTGAGTTGTTGTGCCAGGGATGTCAGACTAGTTACCACATCGCTACTACTTTTAGTGTCGCAGTTGAGATAAAACCCCTTGCCATTGGCTAATTTGGGCTGTTGTTGGTTAAATTGCTCGGCTGCTTGCTCGCAGAATTGCCCTAAAGCGCTACCGACTAAGAATTTGACCTCAAAGCTTTGCTGGGTTAGACGGTTGGGTTTTCCCGTGCAAGCTCCTAGAAAAAGGATAGCCAACACGGTGCTAAGGTTAATTATGCGCTGAGAATTCAAGAATTTAGTATTCATAGTATAGAATTTTTAGTTGAGATGTAAACATAGGATTGATTAAAAAAGAAAACAGCGGATTTGGGAATAGGGAACAGCAGTAAAGAGGGATGCTAGGATTTTTTGGTTTTATCATAAATCAGCATTTGTTTTCATGATATATTTGTAAATGCTATCTTATTATTGATGTTGTGATCATTAATGCGCTAATCACACTTTATATACAAATTAGCCATATACAAATTAGCCACGCAACCGTTTATTTTTGAAATAGTGTCACTTTCTGTTAAAGTCAAATAGGTCGCCACCAATCACTGATGATCAATCACTAATGATCAATAATGTCAAAGTAATTTACCATCCCCTGGTGCAGCATAAGTTAAGCCTGATGCGTCAGGCTGAAACCAGTACTGCCAAATTTCGTAAACTCCTTAAAGAAGTTGGGTTATTGTTGGCATACGAGGTAACACGGGATTTGCCCCTGAAGTATGAACCAATCAATACACCAATCTCGCCGATGCTAGCTCCGATGCTGGCTTCAGAAAAGAAGATGGTGATTGTCTCGATTATGCGAGCCGGACAGGGTCTGTTAGATGGTATTCTAGAACTCATCCCATCATCTCGTGTCGGTCATATCGGTTTGTACCGTGACCCCCATACCTTTGTGCCCATCGAATATTATTTCAAACTCCCCGATGATATGACTCAGCGAGATGTGTTGGTGGTTGATCCGATGTTAGCTACAGGTAATACTGCCGTTGCTGCTGTTGACCGACTCAAGGAAGTTAGCCCGAAGTCCATTAAGTTTCTGTGCTTATTAGCCGCACAGCAAGGGCTTGACTATTTCCAACAGCAGCATCCGGATGTAGTGATTTATACGGCGGCTATTGATCAAGAATTAGATCACCATGGCTATATTGTTCCAGGACTTGGGGATGCAGGCGATCGCTTGTATGGTACGAAGTAATCTAATATAGCGGTTTTCAATAGGGAACAGGGAACAGGGAATAGGGAACAGGGAACAGGCAAAAGGCAACAGGCAAAAGGCAACAGGCAAAAGGCAACAGGGAACAGGCAACAGGCAAAAGGCAAAAGGCAACAGGCAAAAGGCAAAAGTTTGGTATAACTCAGATCTTGCACCAGTACAGAAATACTAAATAGCCTAACGGATAACAATCAATTTCATTACAGAAACAGTCAAATATTATCACTGTTGCCTATTGCTAGCATGCCTATTGCCTACCTTCACAGGTCTATTTTAAACTTGGTGCAAGACCTCAGTATAACAGCTTTGGCAGCTTGTATCAATGTCAAACACCTTAATGCGTAGTGCTATAATCTCGAACTATTAAATTCTCCCGTTCGCGTAGCGTGACCATAGATTGTAGGGTGGGCAAAGACAGTTTGGTTCAAATGAGTATTAATGATTAAATTACTTTGCCCACCCTACTTTAGCTACTTTAGCTGACAACTGACAGCTGACGATTTGTAAGTTTAACCATCGGTGATGGGAAAAATAACCATATCCCACTCAAACCGAAGTTACATCAGCCACCAGGGTCAAGTTGATGAACCAAACTATTCAGCGATGCTATTTACTCGGCCATCTTTTACTCTCTAGTGTCCTCATCCCCAATATCGCCACCGCCCAAATCAGCAGTGATGGCACCTTATCCACTACGGTTAATAGTGATGATGGAGTGAATTTCTTGATTGAATCTGGCGTACGCACTTCAGATAATTTGTTTCATAGCTTCTCGGAATTTTCTGTACCCAGCAACGGGTCAGCCTTTTTTAACAATGCTGGGGATATTGTCAATATCTTTAGCCGTGTCACCGGAGGAAATATTTCTAACATTGACGGCTTGATTCGTGCTAATGGTAACGCTAATTTATTTCTGATTAATCCAGCCGGGATTATCTTTGGGCAAAATGCTTCGTTGAATATTGGTGGTTCATTTTTTGCTACTACTGCCGAGAGTGTAGTATTTGGAAATGGGATTGAATTTAGTGCCACTGAACCAAACCAAGCACCGTTATTAACGATTAATATTACCCCTGGTTTACAGATGGGAACAAATCCCGGAACTATTACAGTAAATGGTCCAGGACAGATCCTAAATGGCAGTATTTTCGCACCTTTCGATCGCAGTAATCTTGGATCCCAATTACAGGTTCAACCAGGGAATACTTTAGCCTTGGTAGGTCTCATTGAAAGTAGCTTGATCAACGCCAATGCTAATCGAGGCAATGGTGGAGATATTGCCATTACTACCCAAGGCTTATTTGTGTTTCCAGATAGTGCCATTACCGCTAGTTCTCAGTTTGGGGTAGATGGGGTGATCACCATTAACAATCCTGACGCCGATCCGGCTAATGGCTTAGTTCAACTACCCACAGATACTAGCGATCGCACTCAACAAATCGCTGAAGGTTGCCGTTGGACTGCCACCAGTAGTTTTTATATTACCGGACGGGGTGGCATACCCCAAGATCCCAGTGCCATGGTACGGGGTGGCCAAATTTTATCGGATGTGCGGGATATATCGGATCTATCCATAGTGCGCGCCATACCCGAAGCTGAAGATCGTAAAGCACACACTAATACCAAAGCACCGATAGTGGAAGCTAATGCTTGGATTATTAATGAGGAAGGTAATGTGGAATTAGTCGCTGTTGTCAACTCGAACCAGGCGCTCGATTTTCTGCGAGCAACTTGTGCGATTAAAGAGGATTAGATTGTAGGGTGGGCAAAAACAGTTTGGTTTCAATCAGTTTTTAGCTTGTAGGGTGGGCAAAAACAGTTTGGTTCCAATCAGTATTAATGATTAAATTACTTTGCCCACCCTACTTTAGCTGATTACTGGTAAGGTGGGCAAAGACAGTTTGCTTGAAATCAGTATTAATGAGAGCGATTACTTTTTACTGGTAAGGTGGGCAAAGACAGTTTGGTTCCAATCAGTATTAATGATGAGATGACTTTGCCCACCCTACTTTAACTGCTAAGGTGGGCAAAGACAGTTTGGTTCCAATCAGTATTAATGATTAGAGTATTTTGCCCACCCTACTTTAACTGCTAAGGTGGGCAAAAACAGTTTGGTTCCAATCAATATTAATGATTAGAGTATTTTGCCCACCCTACTTTAACTGATTACTGGTAAGGTGGGCAAAAACAGTTTGGTTCAAATGAGTATTAATGAGAGCGATTACTTTGCCCACCCTACTTTAATCATTAATCTATTACCAAGATAATCATGAAAACCATCCTAAATTTAGTCACCGTCGGATTACCCAGTTTATTGCTAGCACTGACAGCTACTCCTAGTTTAGCGATCGCATCCCCTCACCACTCTGAAATCACTATTGCTACCACTCTGCAGGCTCAAACTCCTCAGGCTACCAGTCAAGTTAGTAAACTTAACCAAGGCAGAGCCTATTTCAACAGGGGACAATTTGCCCAAGCAGCGGAAATTTGGGAACAAGCAGCCCAAGATTACGCAACTCGGGGTGACTCTCTCCATCAAGCCTTGAGTTTGAATTATCTATCCTTAGCTTACCAACACCTAAGTCAGTGGGACCTTGCCCAAACCGCTATTGAATCCAGCCTTAAGTTAGTCGAATCAGCTACCAGTAACAATCCTCTGCTGTGGGCGCAAATTCTTAATACCAAAGCCAGACTCCTTTTCCACACTGGACAAAACCAATCTGCCTTAGAAACATTTAAACAGGCACAAAAGTATTATAATCAAGGTGGAGATAAAATTGGTGCTTTGATTAGCAAAATTAACCAAGCTGAAGCCCTGCAAAGCTTAGGATTTTATAATCGTGCTAAACGTCTACTGGAAGAGATTAATCAACAATTAGCAATTACATAAAATTATGCCGTTAAAGTAGGAATACTCAGAAGTTTAGGCATCGCTTTAGAAGTGTTGGGGGATGTAAGCGCTAGTAGAGATGTACTCGAACAAAGCTTATCTATTGCGGAGGATATCGAAGCCACTAACCAATTAGGAATTATCCGGTTGAGTTTAGGCAATACAGCCCTTGATTCTGGAGATAATTCAGCAGCATTAGATTACTTTAAACGGGCAGAAAGTGCGAGTACTAATCCAGAATAAAAAGTTAAAACTCGCCTCAACCAACTACGCCTTTATGTCCAATTGCCGCCTATACCGAAGCAGTCAAAGACTTAAAAAGCTTGCGCGGTGATTTGGTTTCCATTAATCCAGATATCCAGTTTTCCTTCCGAAAAAGCGTTGAACCAGTATACCGAGAACTGGTATAATTGTTGCTAGAAGGTAATCCTAGTCAAGATTACCTGAAAAAGGCACGGCAGTTAATTGAGGATTTACAATTAGCAGAATTAGATAACTTTTTCCGGCAAGCTTGTTTAGATGCTAATGTTGCCGAAATTGATCAGATTGACAGGTCAGCAACAGTAATTTACCCGATTATTTTGCCAGAACGTTTAGCTGTGATTGTCTCCGCCCCCGGTAAACCCATTGGCTATTACAGGGGTGAAGCAGGAAATTGAGCAAATTGCTAAAAAGTTGAACCCAGACTCAGTCATGCTCAATCAAGACTTCACTAGCGATAGAGTTTCCCAGGAAATAACCACTAAAACCTCCAATGTGATACACTTAGCTACTCATGGTCAGTTTAGCTCCAAAGCTGAGGAGACGTTTATACTAACCTGGGAAAATAAAATTAATGTCAAAGAATTAGAGCAACTGCTGCGTACTCAAGAATTGTTGGGAGAAGACAAAATTGATTTACTCGTTCTTAGTGCTTGTCAAACTGCTAAAGGGGACGATCAAGCGATGTTAGGGTTAGCGGGTTTTGCGATTAAATCGGGAGCGCGTTCTACCTTAGGGACATTGTGGAAAGTGCGTGATGATTCCACTGCTATATTCATGAACAAGTTTTACGAATACCTAAAACAGCCAGAAATCACCAAAGCAGAAGCTGTCAGGAAAGCCCAACTAGATTTAATTGGAGATGCCAAGTTTAACGAACCTTTGTTTTGGGCACCTTTTATTCTGGTCGGTAATTGGTTGTGAAGGGAGTAGGGAGTAGGGAGTAGGGAGTAGGGAGTAGGGAGTAGGGAGTAGGGAGTAGGGAGTAGGGAATCGGGAATCGGGAATCGGGAATCGGGAATCGGGAATCGGGAACATAAAGGTGTTGATAAACGTTAATTTTATTAAAATAGTCAACAAAAATTATAGCGTTTATCGCACTTATGATGTAAAGTATTTGTTTTGAGGATAATTACCTTAAAAGGATAATTACTATTGCCTTATATAGAATTTCAAAATAGCTCATTCTTAATTCTTAATTCTTAATTCTTAATTCTTAATTCTTTTTTTATGAGCCAATTGTTGGTCAATCTCTCGATTCTATTTTCCCAACCTACGGGTATTGCTAACTATGCCGCTAATCTTTTTCCTTATTTAAAAGCTCTCGACCCTACCTTACTAATTTCTTCCACTGCGTCTAGCCGTTTCTGTAGTGCTACTACCTACACTTGCTACCCAATTCCAGGGAATTTAAGCCCTGAACAAGGCACGAAAGGACATTTTCGTCGTCTGTTGTGGACTCAGTTTCAACTGCCGCGAATTTATAAAAAATTGCGAACGGATCTTTTGTTTTCTCCTGTTCCAGAAGCTCCCCTGTTCACCAATTGCCGCTATGTGGTAATGGTTCATGATTTGATTGGGTTACGGTTTCCCCAGGGTTTCTCACCCTTAACTACCTACCAACGCTACTATATCCCCCAAGTTCTTGCTCAAGCAGAACACATCATCTGTAACTCTAGGGCTACGGCTAGAGACCTTACTGACTTCTTCAAGATTCCAGCCGCAAAAATTACCCCGGTCTTACTGGCTTACGATGCCAATCAATATTATTATCAGGACTTACGCAAGTGCCCCCTAAATCCCCCAATTCTGGGGGACTTTGACATCATTACCCCCCAGAATTGGGGGGCAGGGGGGCAAAACCAACTAAATTTCGTAAGTCCTAATTATCTGGATACAGTAGATGGGGAAAAAGATGGGGAAAACCGGGAAAATTGTCCCTATTTTCTCTACATCGGACGCCCAGACCCCCACAAAAACCTCCATCGGCTGATTGAGGCTTTCGCTGCTCTACCCAATTGCCAAGACTACCAACTCTGGATTGCTGGCGCAACGGATAAACGCTACACACCATTGCTGGAAGCCCAAGCGGAGCAACTGGATATATCCAGTCAGGTCAAATTCCTAGGATATGTCCCTCAGCACCAGTTACCGACCATGATTAGAAATGCGATCGCATTTGTATTCCCCAGTCTTTGGGAAGGCTTCGGTATTCCTGTATTAGAGGCAATGGCTTGCGGTACTCCTGTAATTACAGCTAATCTCTCCTCCTTACCGGAAGTAGCTGGAGATGCCGCTATATTAATCAATCCTTACAACCCTGAAGAAATCACAGCAGCCATGGCAGCAGTAGCAACCGATGCTCAAATGCGATCGCATCTTCGCCAATCAGGTCTTGCTAGAGCCAGTGAATTTAGTTGGCAAAAAACTGGGCAAGCTACGGTAGAGATTCTAACTCATATAGCAAAGGGAACAGGGAACAGGGAATAGGGAACAGGGAACAGGGAACAGGGAACAGGGAACAGGGAACAGGGAACAGGGAACAGGGAACAGGGAACAGGTTAACTGGTTACAGGTTAACTGGTTATTAAACCTTGGCCAAAAGGCCACGCAATCGCGTTCAACCTCTTAAACCTTGGCCTTGGCCTTTGGCCACGCTACGCGAATGGCCACGCAATCGCGTTCAACCTTCAACCTCTTAAACCTTGGCCTTGGCCTTTGGCCACGCTACGCGAATGGCCACGCAATCGCGTTCAACCTTCAACCTGATCAACCTTCAACCTTCAACCTGATCAACATTCAACCTTCAACCTGATCAACATTCAACCTGATCAACATTCAACCTTCAACCTGATCAACATTCAACCTTCAACCTGATCAAGCTTCATAGTTGCTTTAAAAAAAACCTCTTAGATATAAAGCTTTTGTGAAATCCTTTCGATTCGTGTCCTAATTACATAAAAAATCTCACTAATGTAGTGAAGCCCAATCAAGACTGAAGCCCAATCAAAGTAACAAGTGGTGTGACATGAACAGATTTTCTATGTACACGATATCAACAGAAAGCCCAACCCAATCAAATCTACGCCGATTGGAACTATTGCTGGAGTATTGCCAACTGGCAGCCCGTCCAACTTTGTCTGTGTCAGACACCAACCGTATGGCTGAGATCCTCGAACTAGCTGAAGCTGACGAAATCCTTACCCTGTTGATAGATAAAGCTGATCTAGTTATAGCCAAAAACTTTAGCTGGCTGAGTGACAATGATATTGATACCTATAAAAACCAAATCGCTAAGTTAGAAGAGTATTTAGAAATCTTTGTTTCCCAGAAATCACCTAAGACCAGTGAAACGCTACGTAATCAATTTGCTTGTTTCACTGGAAATTTTTAATAATCACCATTACATTTAGCTATCAGCGTGTCGCGTATCAGCTATCAGCTTATGGGCTACAGATGGTGCTACTTGAGGTGCTTTTGAATAAAATAAGCTGACGGCTAACGGCTGACGGCTGACAGCTGACGGCACCTCAAGTAGCGTGCGCGTAGCGCATATGCTTACTTCAGGATAAGCCATAGTCTTCGAGCATAGAGTTGTCGATATCAAAAAAATAGTCTCTCAAAACTTTCCTCATACGCTGATATCGTTTTCGCAAGGCTGTATTACTTGCCAAGTTCAGGCGTTCTTCAATTTGAATCCAGGACAATTCCTCCATCACTCGTAACACAAAAATATCAAAATCTAGAGGACTTACTAGTTGTCTAATATCTGACAGTATTTCCTTGACATATTCATCCGATAAATAATCGGAACCATCATTGGAGCTAATCTGGTATTCTATAGAGCTAAACTCACGTTCTTTTTTCCAATGCTTTCCTTTCTTGGCAAAATGCTCTCTAATCACATTTAAGCAGGTTGTTCTTAGCCAAGCTGATGGATTTTCAATATCTTGTCCAGATTCAATTTTGCTAACTCCGCGAATATAGCTTTCGATAAAGATGTCAAAGATATCAAATTTGTGTTCAAGGTTGAACTGCTTGAGTCGGAATTCAATAAATGCAAACAGTCCAGATTTCTCTCGTTGGTTTAAAATAGAATTAACAGCGGCATCAAATTGTTTACGATTAGGGGACTTTGGAGGTTTTCTAGGTTGCATATAGTGTAGTTCCTCGGTAAAAATAAAAGCACATGATGCCCTGACTTTCAATTGTATTTGAGAAACTTTATGATCACTATTACTCACTTAGTGACGATTAAGTCTCGATTTGTGACATTGATAAGTAGGTAGGGGAAAATAAATTGATCAAGGGTATAACCATGAAACAATGAGGTTACGGAGCTGTGTTGCCAAATTGGCATAAAAAATCTTTCCATAGCGGTGTTTTAGTATGCCCCTACTTACATTTGTCCAAGAGTGACCCTAATGACTATAGCCCTTATGATCATCAAAGAATTACCACATTAGTTGCCACATTAGTTGCCACATTAGTTGTAGGTGCCCATGGCGTGGGTCGGCGATGCTTGGTCCCAATTCCCTGTGGTCAGCTCCCAGTCAAAACTGCTGTAGACGTAAGTGATTCGGATATGCTCTAGGATTATGTAGAAGCAGGTAGCTTTTAGCCAGTCTGAGGGGTCTTGAATATCTTGTCCAGATTCAATTTTGCTAACCCCACGAAGACAGCCTTCAAAAAGTATCTGGCCTATATCAAGTTCCTGTTCAAGATTGAAGTACTGGAGTTGGCGTTTAATAAATGTATATACCTCAGAGTTTTCTTTTTGGTTCCAGCTAGAATCAACTACTGCATCAAATTTTTGACGATTAGGGGATTTTAGGAGGTCTTGGGTTTGCATCGGGTGTACTTCCTCTAGAAAAATCAACATACAAAGTTAAGGCTTATTACTTCAGTTTTTCTTGAAAAAGCCTAATCATTATTCTTAATAAATAATGAGAATTAAGTCTTGATTTGTGACACTGATCTAGACTAATCTAGTTTGAGCGGTCAGCTAAGCCGCGACGCCCATGCTACACTTTCTGCAAACAGCTACTAGCCCCTAGACCTATACAGGCAAGGAGCTTAGGTTTGAGTTATAACCAAAAGCTAAGTTGACTTGAGGTGTCTTTCCAAAGTGGAAAGCCTTGGCACGAGTGTCTGTAGGTGTCTTTTTAGGGACATCCGTGGTGCTTAGGCTCCTCAAGGTGCTCACAGAGCAAGGCTTGATATTGATCCATATCAATTACAATACCAAGTTTGCTTGCATATGTGACAGTACTCAAAAGGGTACTTTTATTTGTTTTTATTTGTGTTATTCTTAAAGATTAGTAACAAGTGTCAAGGATTTCTTTCTACTCCCTGTTCCCTGTTGCCCGTTCCCATTGGCTGAATACTTACAAAGATTACGAACCCTTGATCCTTTTTCCTCAAGAGGTGCAATCACCCACAGAAAGTCCTTTAGATACCAACCATTCCCGATTGAATAGCCGTGATTGATAACGACCACCGCCATCACAAAGTACAGTCACAATTGTATGACCAGGTCCCATTTGTTTAGCCAGAGCAACAGCAGCTCCGACATTAATCCCGACAGACCCTCCCATAAATAATCCATCCCGACTCAGCAGCTGGTAAACTACCCGGAGACATTCGTGGTCATCAATTTGAATCGCATCATCAATGGGAGCCCCTTCCATATTGCCAGTAATACGGCTGTTACCGATACCTTCTGTAATAGAGCTACCTTCCGGTTTAATTTCACCAGTCTTGACATAACTGTATAAACCACTGCCCATGGGGTCAGCCACCACACATTGAAGGTTAGGATTTTTTTCTTTCAAATACATCGCTACCCCTGCATAGGTCCCACCTGTCCCAGTTGCTGAGACCCAAGCATCAATTTTCCCGTCAGTTTGCTGCCACAGTTCTGGCCCAGTGGTTTCATAATGAGCTTGTCGGTTTGCCAAATTATCAAACTGATTCGCCCAGATGGCATTATCCATCTCTTGGGCAATGCGTCCAGAAAGCTTTACATAATTATTCGGGTCTTTGTAGGGTACTGCTGGCACTGGGCGGACTTCAGCTCCCAGTGTTCTGAGGGTATCCATTTTTTCTTGGGATTGAGTTTCCGGGATAATAATCAGGCACTTGTATCCCTTGGCATTACAGATATGGGCTAGACCAATGCCCGTATTGCCAGCGGTTCCTTCAACAACTGTACCCCCAGGCTTGAGTAAGCCTTTTTCTTCTGCATCTTTAATAATATAGAGGGCAGCTCGGTCTTTTACAGAACCGCCTGGATTGAGAAACTCCGCTTTCCCTAGGATTTCACAACCCGTTTCTTCGCTAAAGCTGTTTAACCGAATAAGTGGTGTATTCCCAATTGTGTCAACAAAACCTGTTGTGATATCCATTTTAATCAAGTTTAAATTATAAAGAATGAAGAATGAAGAATGAAGAATGAAGAATGAAGAATGAAGAATTAAAAATTAAACATTAAGAATGAAGGATGAAGAATCCTTAATCCTTCATCCTTCAGACCTGATAATTATTTTATATCATGTCAGGATAATTACCCTGTCTTGATGCAGTCGCTCATGGGGGAAACCCCCTTTGGCGGCGCTGCATCGCTTAATAAAAATCTCCCCCATCTCCCCATCTCCCCATCTCCCCACACTTTTATTATCGGTATTCAACCGAACTTGATATTACTTGTTAGGTTGGGGTGTCATCCGCAGATAGGGCTTAATTACCTCATATCCTTTGGGAAACTTTTCCTTCAACTCTTCTGGATCTTTGATGGATGGTACAATGACGCAGTCATCCCCGTCTTTCCAGTTAACAGGAGTAGCGACTTTATAGTCATCGGTCAACTGTAGGGAGTCAATCACCCGCAGGATTTCGTCAAAGTTACGACCGGTGCTAGCAGGGTAGGTTAACACTAACCGCAATTTCTTCTGTGAGTCGATGACGAAAACAGAGCGTACGGTTAGGGTATTGTCAGCGTTGGGGTGGATCATATCGTAAAGGTCAGACACCTTTTTATCTGGATCCGCCAAAATCGGGTAGTTGACCGTTGTTGTCTGGGTTTCGTTGATATCTCCAATCCAGCCTTTGTGGGAGTCAACATCATCCACGCTCAAGGCTATCACTTTAACATTGCGCTTCTCAAATTCGGGCTTGAGTTTAGCAACCATACCTAACTCGGTGGTGCAAACTGGGGTGAAGTCCGCTGGGTGAGAAAACAGCACTACCCAGCTATCTCCTGCCCATTCATACAAATTAATCTCACCTTCGCTAGAATTCTGAGTAAAGTCGGGTACGGTATCCCCCAATCGTAGAGTCATGGCTAAATCCTGTTGCTATTTTTTCTTCTCAGGATAGATATCTTGCCACAAAAGTCAGATTTATCCGTCAGCTTTTAGATCTATTTTAGGATTTGCTTAGGAATTCGTTAAACATGAGACTCACCCAAGGTGAAAGTCCTGACAGGGGTAGGTTTTTAGGTGTCGGTCGGGAATCGGGAATCGGGAATCGGGAATCGGAACCCTAACCCCTCCCAGGAGGGGAAGAGCGGGAAATGGGGAGAATTATCCCGGAAATTATTGTATATTTTGATACATAGACGGTGGGAATCGTCTTCTGGAAAAAGTTTAGGTCTTGTGTCTGGACTTCGATAATATGAGATGATAGGAAACAAAAATTAAACTAAACCCACAGAGATTAATTTCTCTTCGTGCTGTGTTGTGTAAGTAAGGAGTTTTATGATGAAAAAATTGGGTCATCTGGCAGTGCTATGCCTTCTAGTGCTTAGCTTGGGGTGCTTAGGCTTACCCCAAAATGCGATCGCTTCCCCTATGTCTTCAGCAGACACATTTTCGTTAAATAACTTAACGTTGCCCTCATCTACGGCTTTAATCGCTCGTTCCCGGAGCAATGAGGCTGATCGCAAGTTATCCACCGAGTTTGGTGAGAAGATTGACCTGAACAATACTCATGTCCGAAAGTTTCGCCAATATCGCGGATTCTACCCAACCTTGGCTGGTAAGATTGTTCAAAATGCTCCCTACAAGTCCGTAGAAGATGTTCTGAACATTCCGGGACTAAGCGCACGCCAGAAGAAAAACTTACAAGCTCACCTTGATGATTTTACCGTGACTAAGACCTCAGAGGTTTATAATGCGGGCGATGATCGCTATAATCCTGGCGTGTACTAACAACGCCATTGGTGGTTAACTTTAAATTTCCTGTCTCAAAATAAAGCTTTTCTAGCTAAGCGCTAAGCGCTTAGCTAGATCAATTTAGGTTTTGAAGGGCTTTGACTCAGCTGAGCACAAAAACTAGCTGGAATAGTTGACGGTACGTGCTTGTCCGTCAAGGTAATAAACTCCGAGACAGTTGTGTTGATTATCCCTAAACATTCAGACTAAAAATTAAAACTAAACATTAAGACTAAACATTCAAACACAATTGAACATAATTACTGTTTTCTGAATCCACTGACTGAGTGTTACCCGACCTAGGGGATAAACCATTATCCAGCCAACTCTGACTAGTGCGTAACCTTTGACCATCACTAGCTAACCAGCTCTGGAACACTTCCATGCGACCATCTTCTGGACTAACTAGCTGATAAACTCTGAACCGCTTTTTTCCTTGGCTCTGATAACGAATACACTGCAAGCCATAGCCGATTTTATCTAAGAAGCGCCTGATAATAACAATCGGAGTTGCTTTTTTAGCTAGTCCTATCCCGGTGATGGTTTTGATAGCACAACGGTTTGCTAATGCGATCGCAGCCATCTCCTGCAAGTCCTGATCAGTATTTTTGAGTTCTCGTTCCAGATTTTCTAATAGAATTGGTATCCCCAAAACCTTCATAGTACCAATCATCGCTCCGAGCACAGCACGATTGAAATCCGGTAGAAATATACTCCCTTGACCTTGCTCAATTAACAGTCGCGCTACCTTAGCATCCCGTTCTGCTAGATGTTGCCGACCTAGGGTAAGAAAATAATGCAGCCGTAGCTGCTTATACCAGCCTTGGTCATCTTTGAGTACTAGTTCTGGTGTGACTGGGATGCCATAACGCTGCTTTAAATCGTACTTCCGTAGTGAGCGACGCTCCGATGGGTTTTTGACTAAGCGTTTGCTAATCGTTTGATATTGGCTATCACTGAAGTCTTGACTAGATGCGATCGCATTACACTCAGCCTGATAGTTTTGGTCTCTAACTGCAGTAATCGCTGCCATCAGAGCATTCTGTGCTCCCAACTCTTCCGCTTGGGGTGAACCCTTAGACTTCTTTTTCCCAGCTTTAGTGGAACTGGCTGGGGAAACATCCATCACCAGATGACCTTCAGCACGCAATCCTGCTAGCACCGATTCCCGATAGTTCACCATGGCGGCATTGAAGCGGACAGCCATTTTAGCCCAGCACATCAACGATTCTGCTTGAAAGCCCGTATCTAAATCATCCACAGCATCGAAATCCGATTGTTGTAGCAACCGAATATTCATTTGGGTCAAACGCTGTCCAGATGCCAGTAGTGAGGATAGAGACCTGGAGCCATTACCGACGTGATTAAAGCCATAAGGGGCTACCCAGATGAACCGGGGTAGATTTTCTCGGATCCGCCCTAAGGTTTGTCTGACACTATTTTCTCCTTGCACCCCTTGGGCAATACACCACACAGAGGTAAAATGTCCCCGCAGATCAATACTCACTCCCGTTTCAATAGCAGGACTAGCTAATACAATGTCATACTCCCCTAAAACATTGTTGAGGTTATTGATACACCCCATGGCTGGATGACTGGTTTCACCAAGGGATTCCGAATCAATACGCAATATCCGGAGGTGGGGAAATTGCTTTTTTAGGTAAGCTTCTAGAGTGCAAGTACCCCATTGGCTCTTCGGTTTTTGAGCCGAAAGACACACAAACGGTTTGCCTCCTTGAGCAATGTGTGCTTCTAGCTCTCGCACTAGTCTTTTTGGTGTGCTATCGGTATAGTTATGAACTTGCCAGGATCCGTCAATGTTCGGTTTCCAGTCATTCTCAATGATGAAGGGTTCCAGGTCAACTCCAGACAAGGTCAGTAAGTAATCTATCGATATATCACTCAAGTCCGCATCCGCAATATAAACTTGACCAGACCCCCCCAAGACATTCTGGATTAGGGTTTTCAGGGATTTGAGAATAGCAACCCGATTACTCTGACAGGTGCTAGAGTTCAATCCATGCCAGAGCACTTGCTCCACTTCATCGATAATCACTACACCATCAGACCAGTTAGCGGCATTGAAGCGAGCCTGAGAATTACCATGCAAGGAGTCGAGACATAAACCATAACCTAACACCCCTTGCTTCTGATCATCCCTGACCTCAGTGATATACTTGATGCCGAAGCGTTGGCACAATGCTTCTACTAATCGCACCCGATGACCAAGCACCAATACCCATTGCTTTCGGGCTAGGGCTTGAGAGACAATTTTTTCTAGTAGTTGGGTTTTTCCAGTACCCTTAGGGGATTTAATCCCAATCAGTTGGGCTGTATCCGGAATCGGAAGTTCTTCGAGATAGCGGCAATTTACTTTAAGGTTAGCTCCATAGGTGAGCTGGGTTAGGGATTTAGCTTTCCAAGTATCCAGGGGGAGTGCTCGTTGGTAAACTTGCTCAAAGGTCTTCTGACCTTGATCAGCAATTAAATCATCTACCCCTTTGCCTAGCTGGGCATCCCAAGTTATTACCTTCACAGGGCAACCGGCTTTATTGAGCAGATATCCCATTCTACGAATGGCAGCATTGACAGCATTGATCGTATTTGGTTTCGAGTCTTGGTCAAAGACTATGTAAATCGGTCGCTCCGGAGTCGCTAGTTTCCGTAGTTGAGGAATCAAGTCAGACTTCCCAATCCGATTTCCCTGGGCATCCCTACGGATTCGATACCCACCATTAATTCCTGGTAATGCGATCGCAGCGTAACCAGCAGTGAGTAAAGCTCCAGCTTTCTTAGCGCCCTCAGTAATACACAACGGAATCGAGGGGTGAGAGATTAGCCACTGCCAAAACCCTAGATCGGGTTGATTGTGGTCAAGGTCTGTGGGGAGAATAGTAATATCATTGCGCTCAGCAATCCGTTGCCAGAGGTGGAAAGGTACTCGCAGAGCAAACAAGCCTGTGGGAGTTTTGGGGGGATGTTCATATTTAATTAGCTTCCTGGTTTCCCCACTCTGACGGGGTTGGCTGGGTTTGAAACAGCCCCAAATATCTTCCTGACCAGTAAGCAAGTCAATACCAGAACACCACCATCCCCCTTGTTCGAGGTGTTGATAGCGTTTCAGAATCGAGTTTAGCAATCGACCATCATTGCGTCTGGGCAGGGAGTCGGAATAGAAGAGATACTCAAATGGGCTAGAGCCTTCGAGAGACCTTACATTGAGGCGAGTCAGCTGTTCATCAACACTACTAGCTGTCCACTCCTGGATATGGTTCATGGGTTTGGGGAAGACTCTGGCAGAGGTCACGCTATATCTAGTGGTTTAATCTTTAACTTAAGGAATATAACACTATTTGTGACCTAATAGCTTATTTTACCTAATGCTTTAGCTTTTCTTGACAGTTCACCGTTTACCGTTCACCGTTGACTGTTGATAGTACCATAAAATCATCACTTATGCCTAGCATCGGATTACCAGTCATTAGTTATTAGTTATTTAGGGATCCGTGTAGGAATTGTGATAATTTTTGTTCCCTACTCCCTACTCCCTACTCCCTACTCCCTGTTCCCTTTGCTATTGCACCATATTCCCATAGTCTGGGCGAGAGTTGGAAACGCCACTTTCACCCTCATTTCTCTAATTATTATTGCCCTAAGTTTAGGTCAAGCAGGTTGGTTTCGGTGGTTAGCGCTTCACATAGCTAATTGGGGATGTGGTCGTGGCCATTTGCTTTTCTCCTTAGTGATCCTAGTCGGGATGTTATTGAGCAATGTGTTTACTAACGTGGCCACGACTATAGTCTGGACAGCTGCTGTGATGGAAATTTTGCTGCTGCTTGGCTTTAGTGCCAAAGCTACTCTAGCATTTGTATTTACTAGTGGTTTTATTACCGATGCCGCTAGCTTGCTACTGCCGATGAGTAATCCAGTAAATCTGATTTATGTTGATTATTTACAGATTTCCTGGTTGCGGTATGTGATGGTGATGTTGCCCGTAACCGTTGCCACAATAGCCACTAGTATCATCATTCTCTGGTTCTATTTTGAACCCGAAATCCCCCTGACCTATAACCTTGCCCGTTTACCACCACCTAATCGTGCGATTCGAGATTCCTTAATCTTTAAATTGAGTTTTCCTATTTTAGCACTACTCTTAATTGGCTACTTGTTCGCAAAAGTCCTAAATTTACCCATTGCCTGGATTGCTGCTATGGCAGCTTTAGTGATGGTGGGATTAGCAGCACGTTCCTTTAACGGTCGTGCTATTACACTTAGTTATATTTTACAGCTAGCAGGTCAACTGCCATGGCGAATTATTTTACTTATCCTAGTCCTGTTTCTATTCGGCATCGGTTTGGACAATCTTGGCATAACTGCTCTGTTGAGCCAGCGGTTGGAAATCCTTTCTAATTGGGGACTCACTTTAGCGGCTAGTGGTAGTGGTTTCCTAGCCACATTTCTTGCTAGTGTACTCAACAACTTTCCAACAGTACTGCTGAATGCTAAGGCAATTGAAAGCATTACCGATATTGATCCAGCTATAAAAGAAGTGATGATATATGGTAACTTAATTGGCTGCAACTTAGGAGCAAAAATTACTCCCTTAGGAAGTATATCAACGCTACTTTGGTTAAATGTATTGGCTTTTAGAGGACTCCAAATAAGTTGGATTTATTATATTCGCTTAACTTTTATTCTTACCATGCCAGTTTTGTTTGTTAGCTTGCTGAGTTTAGCAATTTGGTTACCATGGCTAATTGCTTGATTATATTTATGTTCACATCTTAACTAAAAATGCTATATAATAGAGAGAGGAATTCCATGGGGTTTGTGACCAATGACAATGATTACTCAAAACTCTCCCAATAAAAAATCACAACTAGTGTCATTGGAAGCATTTCTAAAACTACCAGAAACCAAACCTGCTAGTGAGTACATTGATGGCAAAATTATTCAGAAACCAATGCCACAGGGAAAACACAGCACAATTCAAGGGGAATTGGTTACTGCTATTAATCTAGTGGTGAAGCAAGAACGAATTGCTCGTGCTTTTCCAGAACTTCGGTGTACTTTTGGTGGACGCTCAACCGTTCCGGATGTATCTGTGTTTGTTTACCAGAGAATTCCTCGTGATGACAATGGCGAAATTGCCAATGTTTTCCAGGCAGCGCCTGATTGGACAATTGAGATTCTTTCACCTGACCAAAGTCAAACCAAGGTGACAAAGAATATTCTCCATTGTTTAACGTATGGGACGGCAATGGGCTGGTTGATTGATCCAGAAGAGCAAACCGTTTTCGTTTATCGTCCAAAACAGCAAATCGAAGTGTTTGATCAATCATCCGAGAAACTTCCTGTGCCATCCTTGGCTAGGGAGTTAAGCATTACTGTGGGCGATTTGTTTAGTTGGCTATTGGATTGAAGCTATAATGGTAGGGTGGTAAAAAAGCGATCGCCGATAAGCTTAATGGAAAAAGTCTATTACTTTTTGCCCACCCTACGACTAAACTGCTTTTTTGTAACAGGCTACTGGTGAGCATATCTAGTAAATTGCCTTTTGAAGGGAGACTTAAACCCTAAAACTATATCCTGTCGGGGAACTCCTGCTTCAACTAATTCATTAGCTACTCCCACTTCAGTGCCATCACTCTGAATCCAAATTTTATTATCTTTTATATCAATATGAATTAAGCTTCCATATTCCCGTCGTTGGTCATACCAGCCCACTACCATCACTAAATAATGATTGCGCTCACTATCAAAAATCATTTGAACTTCTGTATCATCATCGTTAAGGTTGATAGCGTGGGCTTTCAGGATTTTTTGGACTAATTCATGATAGTTCAATGTTTCCATGCCTTTCCGTAAACTTTGATGTATAATAGAATATATTTGGTGATAACCTAGCCATCTTTTTCCAGGGCTAACCGAACGGTGTTGTGAAAAATATCCTTGGCTGGCATAGAAAGATGGGCAATTGGAAATGACTTAGGGTTTTTAAGATTTATTATAACTGAGATCGATATAAAAAATTCCTCCCGCGCTCTACCGTAACGTCACCATCGGGAGGAATTTGAGCGGAATTATTAAATTGAGACCATAGGGTAAAAGTTAAACCTTGTTTAACTCGTGTTCGCCACACTTGCCTACCCCAAAGTTAGGTGTTTCCCTCTATAACTAAAACGATCTCACCAGGCAGTTTGTGACATTTTTTTCGACTTAGAGTCCTGTTTTCAGAACTTCCGCCGCTAAAATCTGGGACCAGGTACAAACAGATTAGCCACTTTGAACTCAGCCGCACCCACTTCCTTCAGCGAGAACGTAATCGGGTAGGGACGGGAAACACCTTTACAAAGATCCGGTTTCAGGCGGATGAAGGTAACAATGGGAGGCTGGGATTTTGCCAATATGGTTGTGAAGTCCTCTTTCTGCGTGCAGCCGTTGCTCGTCACTACGATCGTGACACCTTTTTCAGTGATGTTTATTCCATGCAATGGTTCTACCGTTTCTGCTAAAGCCGTGGGAGCTGTGACACAAAATACTGCCACTACAGCAAAGGGCAGGGTCGCTAGACCGAGTGCTAGTCTTGAGAGTGCTTTCTTCAAGGGAAGAGCAGCTGGCTTGAAGCGGTTGAATGGTGTACTTAGCATGATGTTTGAATTAATGATTTTCCGAATTTTGGCCTGATGTTAAAGGGACAGGACAGTCGAGATGATGGAGACCCTCGTGTCTCCCATCCCCTTAAGGCCGGGCCAATTTGGATTGAGCACTCAGAAGATTGAACCATAGGGTCTCCTTGTGGCTTCTGGTTCCGGGGAATTCAGGAATACTCAGGTTTCCTGCCCGATCGAAATTTGGAAAAAATTGGAATTCGGCTCAAGAAGTCCTGCGCCATTCGCGATTCTAAGAGCAGGGATATTTCATTGTCAAGAAAATAGAAGATAATCAGAGATAATTACTCTTAAGTACAAAAACTGCGGATGCTTCGCTTGTTTACAGAAAAGTACCAACGGGGGCAGTTGCGATTAGCCCGAAGGGCTACGCTACGCGATCGCATCCTTGTCAAAGCAATACCCTAAACCTGAAATAGGTTAGTTTATAATCCTAACTTATTAGTTTCAATGATTGGCTAGATTAAGTAAAGTCGTTGGTAAAATGATTCCTATCAGTGTTCCGAGATCCGCTGCTCCGAGATCCGCTGCTCCCTGCTCTCTACTCCCAGATCCGCTGCTTCCTAGAAAAATGTACCTCACCTAATTTAAAACTGCTAGAGTTACTCGTTTATTATAGCGCTATAGTTAACTGATGGAAAGTATATAGTCAGTAAACCAAGTTATAGCGCTGCACTATAGATAAGTGCTAGGCTTACCTGACCTGTGCTGAAATCTTAACTATCACCCTACCAGCCTTGCCAGCACCAAACACCTCAGCAGTCAAGTCTGAACAGTTCGACTGGGAGTTGGGTTGGTACTGAGCTTGGTATTGTGAATAGAAGTACTCAACTTTCAGCACTTTTAGGAATTTCAGCAGGTCTTTTTTCAGGACTTTCAGCAGCTGTTTTTTCAGGACTTTCAGCCGTTTCAGCAGCTCTTTTTTCAGCCATTTCAGCAGCTCTTCTCTTAGCTTCGGCCAAGGCTTCCTGCTTATCTTCTTTCCGAACTTTGCAGAACCGTGGAGCCTGATCCATTGGGGGTGCCAATTCTTCCACAAACGCGAAAGCATTTTTGTGGGGAAGGAATCGGGCTTTGACCTGGATGAATTTTGGCTTGCCCTGCTCCTTGAGCTTAGGATTGAATCGGAATGGTTTGACCGAGGAGTCCCGCCAGAATAATGGACAGTGACCAGCTTTGAGTACCCGAGTTCTTTCTGTAGCCTGGTGGTTTTTGAGATAGTTCACTAATTGTTCACTGTGGTTCCTAAAGACTGACACACAGGGAACTTTACAAACAGGGATGAACTGCCACAATCCAGCCAAGATGAAATACCCATTGCCAATCGCTTCAGCCCAAGCATGGGGTCTGTCTTCCTGTAAAATCCCAATCACCTCAAACCGGATATCCTGGAATTTGTTCCTATCTGGGAAGTGGATCGGCTTAGGATATACCACGAGGCGATGCTCTCGGTTTCCAGCCTCGATGTGCCCCTTGAGAATATCCAGCACATACCTTTTCCGGTTGTGCTTCAGCAGAAAAAAGAGTGGGTAAGCCTTACCCTGGATGGTAATGGTAGGAATTTTTTCCGACAAATCTACCTCACCAGTAATAACCCCAACAGCCATAAACTTTGGTTCTGATGGCTGAATTAGTTCAATTGGTTGAGATGGTTTTACTAATTTTCTGGGAATCTCTGGTTTTTTGATTAGTGTTAGAATTTCTGACATAATTAGAACTGATTGTTTATGTTCTTAACAAAAGACATCTAAAGAAATATAGGAAATAGGTCGAATAGGTTCCCTGGCAACTGCAAGACGAAAATAGAGACCATACAACTGACAGCTTGGCTTCGCCTGATTGCCATCGAGTCTCACCAACCCCATACTTTCTATAGGTGCGCTTGACCCATGAATAATTAAATTAGCCATGGGTCGCACCTGCTGATAGCCAGTAATCCGTTCTATCGACACCCCCTGATTAGTCCTAACAACTTGTTTCAGTCCTGATCCCAATGGGGACAGATCTGTGATCATAACCAGAAGACCTCGTAGATGGTGGCTATAAATTTTCATAGGTGCGCGCCTCCTAGGACGAGTAAATCGCCCTTGGGTCGCACCTTCTAGTGTAGGTGCTGCTTGCAAGAACTTCTTTTATGTTATCTCTCTGACGAGAAAGGTGATAAAGGCCAAGGCTGACCAGATCAGGATATCCTCCTCCCATGGCTATTAGTCCAATTGGGTTTGACTGCTATTAGTCCAATCAATACCATAGTGCTGCCCTAAATTCTGCCCGTGCTTTGGTCTAACCGGCTTTGGGCGCTGATTAGACTTCGCCGGATTTGTCAGCGGATTAGGGCAAAGGACAAAGAGATTAGATTTGAGTCTACCCCAAACCTGTTGATGCCAAAATCCCAGTATGAACAATAGGTCTTGGGCAATAGGTCTTGATCAACCTCAGTTTTATCTAAGAAATTGGCTGGTGTTTTGAGAATTAAGGAGAATAATTCAGAAGTTATTGGGAGAATACATAGCTTAATTGCCCATTAAACTCTGATTAATTCCAAATTAACTATAAAATTCAGTTATTATGGCTACTGACTCCTGAATCGAAGCTCCTGACTCCTGGATAAATTCGGTGATGTCGAACTCAGGTTGGGCAAGACTAGGATACTCGAAAACCACCTGGACTTAATTCACAAGATTTTTACTTTTTTTTCACAAATCACCAAATCTTCACATTTAGTTTAAAAAAGCTTTCAAAAAATTTGGCTAGTCTTCATCATAAATTTATTAAAATTCTACTGATTTTTTCATATCCTTACTTATATAACCTAACTGGGTTGTTTTTACAGCACCTTTGAACGGCACAGGAAGCTGCAAACAGCGAGTCAATCCCAAATGGACTAGTTTGGGATTGACTCGTAATTATCACTATTAGCCACTGCATCAAGAGGAATTGCTACAAACCACACTCACCTCAACCAGGTTTTGTAGCAATAATAGTGCGGTGACGAGGATCGCTGGCTACCGTAGTCTGATAGTCAAAACCAACCTTAATCATCGCCCCTTCCACATCAAAGCTGTAGTAGTCATCACTCCAAGGTTCTGTACTTTTCATCAACACAAACAGTGCAGGGGGCAGATTCTGGATGACTGGGGAGGCAGGATTATTGTCTACAACACCAAGGCAGCCACCAGGTCTTAGAATCCGTAGCACTTCCGAAAAAATTCCCTCTGTTGCTTGGCGCGGTAGTTCGTGGATCACAAACTGTAAGGTGACCACATCAAAGGAATTGTCCGGTAAACCGGTGTCCTCTCCTTTGCCATGGATCCATTCTGATATTTCTGCTGTCTCATCCATTGTCTTGGCCACAGCCAGCATATAAGGGGATAAGTCTAACCCAACGGTGCGGATTTTGCCCTTTTTGATCCTGGAGTAGTAGCGGTGTAGCGTAATGGTAGAGATGCCCACTGAGCAGCCAATGTCTAGGACATCTGTCACTATCTCGGGATTATACTCTCCTAGTACTTTATGAAAACTACTTCGTAATCGTTCTTGTGCCGAAAGCCAAGTGAGTTTTTCTTTCGGCCAAATCCTCAACCCCATAGCCTGGGTAGCACTGGCAGCTTCAAAGGCAGCTTCCCAGCATAGGTTTCCCTGGTCATAAGCATGGAAAGGGACTTTGTAGTAGTCTGGGTAGACTAGGCTAGGGTTAGTAATCTCGCATAGTAAGGTCTTCGCTCCTGATTTTTCTAACTCCTGGTAGTTTTTCCGCCACTCAATCCCATTTTTTTCTGCGGTTTTAATTAGCACCTGCCTGGCCTGGTGTTGCATCACCTTGTAGATCGGCTTGGTGTCGATCAACAGATTAACGAACCGGGAGAGTAAGTCATCCCCCGCCCAGTCTGGTTTGAGCTTGGTCTTCATCAGTATTCAAAAATTATCCCAATGATTAGCTCATCTAATTATTTCATAGGGGTATTATTGCGCGGTATTATTCCTCTGCCCCAGCACCGATTTCAGTTCAAGTAACTAAACAGTGGCATCAACAATAATAAAGTAGTGTGGGAGAACGTTACGTTTATTCCTACCTACAAAGAGAATTAATGGCTAATGATTCTTAACCACCCAAAATCCCAAGTGGACAAAAGCTGGAGTAGTTGGGTCATAGTTCTATTACTGCTGGTGTGGATAGCGATCGCAGCAGGTTTACGGTTTACCTATCTGGCCGGAAAACCCCCCTGGTCAGATGAATTTGCCACCCTAGTGTTTAGCCTGGGCAATAGTTTTCGGAGGGTACCGCTGGATCAGGTGATTACCTCAGATACCCTCTTAGCTCCCCTGAAACCGAACTCTAGTGCTAGCATCAATTCCGTTATTAATAACCTAATCACAGAGAGTAATCACCCACCACTGTACTTCGTCCTCACCCATCTGTGGCTGAAGCTGTTTCCAGGCCATGGGGAATTGGTATCCCTGTGGGTAGCGCGATCCTTGAGTGTGCTACTGGGAGTGATTTCGATTCCAGCCATGTTTGGGTTAGGTTGGTTAGGGTTTCGCTCTTCCCTGGTGGGTCACTTCGCAGCAGCACTGATGGCTGTTTCACCCTATGGCATCTATCTGGCCCAAGAAGCTCGACACTACACTCTAGGGATTCTATTAGTTATCGCTTCAGTCAGTTGTTTGGTGTACGCTACGCGATCGCTTCAACGGCAGACTCCCTTGCCGATTTACATAGCATTAATCTGGGTTATTGTCAATAGCTTGGGCATAGCTGTCCATTACTTTTTCGTCCTCGTGATCGCAGCTGTAGGACTGGTAATGCTTGGGTTGCGGATTGGGTCAGGGGGTTCAGTGTTTTCTTGGAAGTACTGGTGGCGAATTTACGCAGTAGCGGTCGGGACATTAATGGGAGTCTTAGTTTGGCTGCCAATTTTGCCACGCCCCTCCAGTAATCGTTTGACAGAGTGGGTTCACCAAGACACAACCCTCAGCAATTTGCTCGAACCTTTAGCTAGACTGTTCTCTTGGCTGATCACCATGGTAGTGATGCTGCCAGTAGAAGGGCAATCCCTACCGATTATGGTCGCCTCTGGACTAGTAACAGTAATATTAGTAGTCTTGATAGTGCAACTGTTGCGTCGAGGACTCAGAATTCAGAGCTTACACTCCCAGACTAAGTTCATGACTCAGATTTTGGGCGGATTTGTGGTGGGAGCGATCGCATTATTCTTATTATTCACTTACGGTCTTGGGATTGATTTGACCTTAGCCGCTCGTTACCAGTTTGTCTACTTCCCCATCGTAATTATGTTACTAGCAGCAAGCTTTGCCAGTTGTTGGAGAGCTGCCCAAGGGAAAGATCAGCAATGGGTAGCACTAATCCTGTTGATGGGATTGGTAGGTGGAGTCATAGTCGCATCCCATGTGAGTTACCAAAAAGCCGATCGACCAGATCTTGCGATCGCTAAAATATTAGAGATTAGTGATTCCCAGTCTCAATCCCTTCCAGTCCTGATTGCCACAGTTCACAAAAGCCATGAACAAACAGGAGAAATCATGGGCTTAGCTTGGGAATTGAACCGTCGCAAAGTAGTTGATACTGCTATTAATTCACCCCAGTTTCTCTTGGCACATAAAGACACCGAGCCAAGGGTGGCTACAGAAACGCTACAAAAAACTGTGGCTCAACTGCCGAAACCTTTAGAATTGTGGGTAGTCAATTTTTCTGCCTCTGTTGAGTTAAAATCCCAAGGTTGTATTAAGGATAAACAATCTATATCTAAAGTCCCTGGTTATCGATTTCGACGGTATTACTGTCAGAACTATAGGGCTGGAGCCAGCGAATAAGCGAGAGTGGTAAGCATTCAGCATAAGCGCTACGCGCACGCTACGCGAACAGCATTCAGCTATCAGCATTCAGCTTATGTGCTACGCACACGCTACTTGAGGTGCTATCAGTAGTTGGCCAACGGCTGACGCCTGACGCCTGACGCCTGACGCCTGAATGCTTACGTGTGGGGATAGGGTGGAGACGGGAGATCTAAGAAGTAGTTTTCGATAATTTGCTATAGTTATAGATATTTTTGCTTATTTTTATTCTACTTTATGCACAGACATCAGCAATTTTGCTAAACCATTATTACTAGATTCAACACTTAATCTTGAATACTTAGTACTTAATCTTTAATCTTTAATACTTAATACTTAATACTTAATACTTAATGCTTAATCTTTAATAATCTCTGTTCCCTGTTCCCTGTTCCCTGTTCCCTGTTCCCTGTTCCCTGTTCCCTGTTCCCTGTTCCCTGTTCCCTGTTCCCTGTTCCCTATAAAACTTGGCAATTGCTGTAATTGTATGGTATATTTTGGAATAAATTAATAGCGCTAGAGTAAGTTGTCCGATCATGATAGATACCACCCAAGCCGCCTATCTCCTAGGTATTTGTCCTCAACGAGTTCGCCAACTCCTTAAAGAGGGCAGAATTCAAGGAGCCGAAAAAGTGGGTCGCTTTTGGCGGATTCCCCTATATAACGGTATGCCCAAGATAATTCCCGGTAGCCGTGGACCACAAGGCTCCTGGAGAAAACAGCCCAGCAAATCGATGACTCACATCTACCTCAACGAAGAAGTACTTCAAAAGAATCAACAAAACCATACAACAGACCCAGTGATTACAGTTAAACGGGGTAATCGCGATATCAACTGTCATTATGTAGAAATCAGCGGGCCATCCCGGTTAGTCTATCGACCCGAATCTCCCAAGAATGGTGGTGCCACCCTTTGGATAGAGGTTGAGCCTAATGTGGAGGTTGTAACTAAAGTTTTTGGTCAGTATTAACATCTTCAGAATTAAGCTCAACCACTTGTAGGGTGTATCCTCTTTGCTTAGCAATCCGCTTAGCTTTGGCTTGGGCTTGACTAGAGGAATCAAATTTTAGTGCTCCCCCTGGATGAGGACACCAATTTAACCGTTCCATGCCACCTAATAACTCTAATGAAGCTAGGTAATTAGAGCTATTGGATTCAAATAATACGTACCTAGCTCGGGATGAAGTTCTGTTAGTACCGTCGTGAGATTCTTGGCGACGTTGTTGTTTTAGTTTTGATGCACGACCCATAGCAGACCTCTAAAAAACTAGTGTTGAATTTTTAAAAAATTATCATTCCGGGGGCAAGTGATTATTGACAAAAGCAGAATCCTAGGTTGACCAAAGATAGTGCAAATCCAAGACAAACCCAGGCAAAACCTCCTCCCCTGATAAAGTCTTAGGAGACTCCAACACCTCCACCACTTGTCCTGGTCGATAAATTTCCACTTGCCGTGCTTGAGGATTAATTAACCAGCCCAGACGTACCCCATTTTTTAGATATTCCTCCATCTTGGCTTGAGTCACCGTTAACCGATCACTTGGAGACATTAATTCTACCACAAAATCCGGGCAAATCGGTGGAAACTTCTGGCGTTGCTCTGGTTTAAGTGAATCCCAGCGTTGTTGTTTAATCCACGCTACATCCGGAGAACGGTCAGCACCATTAGGGAGTTTAAAGCATGTCGAAGAGTCAAAAACTTTACCTAGCTTAGTTCGTCGATTCCAAATACCTAAATCGATGATGATTTCAGCATTATGGTTACCAGTTTCTCCGCCAGTAGGTGACATAATAATCACTTCTCCCTTGGCATTGCGTTCAAATTTAATCTCCGGGTTATTTCGACATAACTGATAAAATTGGTCATCGGTCAGTTCAATAATAGAGTTTAAACTTACTGTAAAAGCAGTCATAATAGTGATTTTGGTTAATTATCTAACAGCTTTAACGGCAAATATTGCTCACATCTTGCTTACTTAAAAAAAAGCAATGCTTGCTACGAGCCGCTACGCGAACGCACAATAATCCTAGGTTGACCAAAGATAGTGCAAATCCAAGACAAACCCAGGCAAAACCTCCTCCCCTGATAAAGTCTTAGGAGACTCCAACACCTCCACCACTTGTCCTGGTCGATAAATTTCCACTTGCCGTGCTTGAGGATTAATTAACCAGCCCAGACGTACCCCATTTTTTAGATATTCCTCCATCTTGGCTTGAGTCACGGTTAACCTATCAGTTGGAGACATTAATTCTAGAACAAAATCGGGGCAAATCGGTGGAAACTTCTGGCGTTGCTCTGGTTTAAGCGAATCCCAACGTTCTTGTTTAATCCACGCTATATCCGGAGAACGGTCAGCACCATTAGGGAGTTTAAAGCATGTCGAAGAGTCAAAACAAACCCCTAATTTAGCTTGTCGATTCCAAATTCCAAAATCAGTAGCTAGTTCAAAATTTTGTTTACCAGTTTCTCCACCAGTAGGTGACATAATAATCAGTTCTCCCTTGGCATTGCGCTCAAATTTAATCTCCGGGTTATTTCGACATAACTGATAAAATTGGTCATCGGTTATTTCAAGAATAGAGTTTAAATTTACTGTAAAAGCAGTCATGGTAATTTAAAATGTATAATGGTAGTGACTATTGGACTTATTATTAATTTCCACAGGTATGATACACTCAGGACTACTATTTCTGACATTATTCACAGTAGTGCTAACGGGATAAACACTCATCTTCTGGGCATCATAGGTAATCAGTAGTGGCTGCAATAGCTCCCGTTGACTTACCTGATGATGCAGCCATAAATCATAATCACTAGGTTCTAATATCACTGGCATTCGATCATGGATCGGACTGATAATTTCATTAGCTACTGTGGTTATAATTGTACAAGAAACAATTATCTCACCCGCTGGATTTTTCCAACGTTCCCAAAGTCCTGCAAAAGCAAACGGACGCTTATCTTTCCTCTGGAAATACAACGGTTGCTTCTTGCCATCCTTTCGTCGCCACTCATAAAAACCATCCGCTACAACCAAGCAACGCCGACGACGAAATGCACTGCGAAATGCTGGCTTTTCTGCTACCGTTTCTGCTCTAGCATTAATCAGCTTTGCACCAATTTTAAGATCCTTTGCCCAACTAGGAATTAAACCCCAACGAAACAATTGCCATTGTCGCTCACTATCGTTTGAGGGGTTTAAGACTGTTGCTACCAGCTGAGTAGGGGCAATATTGTACTTAGCCTCCTCAGTTGGCACATGATCTAAATTCAAAGCTCGCGCTAGGCTTACCCCTATCGTTGTCAGCGTGAATCTACCACACATACTGGACTTTAATTAGTATCTATGTACTATTTTATAAGCCAGTTATCCGTCCTGAGTGCTACAAACCAGCAAGCCTGTATTAAGCGTTCGCGTAGCGTGGCCTACGGCCAATCGCAATTAAATCAGTAATTCAATTATTTGTGGCTGGACGCTCTCGCCAGTTTGTTAGTTTCGTCCCTTACTGGAGCAGCGTTCAAGTAATAGACCTTGACAAAATTAGCAATTAAATCAGCAATTACCCGATTCCCGATTCCCGATTCCCGATTCCCGATTCCCGATTTCCGATTCCCGATTCCCGATTCCCGATTCCCGATTCCCTGCGCGCAGCCCTATAGTACGGGCAACCAGTCTGGTCACCCGTACAACCGTCAACTCTCAACGAACCATCAATGTCTTAAACATCTGTTTCGCTAAACTCACGATTCATGTGGTCAAAAGGCTGATCAACAAATCCGATATTCCCGATACCAGCTTCTGTTGCCATTGCTTTGACCATATCTTTCATAATCTCAATCCCACGCACCGTTGGACCGATTGGCACACCTAGGGAGTTATAGGTTTCCCGCAACCCTTGTAGAACCCGCTCATCCAGGACATTGGTATCACCAGCAACTAGGGCATAACTAGCATAGCGCAGGTAATAATCCAGATCTCGTAAACAAGCAGCATAACGACGAGTCGTATAAGAATTGCCACCTGGACGCAACAGTTCAGGAACTTCCTCATACAGTTGTGCTGATGCTTGCTTGACAATAGAAGCAGCATTGCCATTGATTAAAGTAGCTACAGCCACCCGAGCGGTGCCAGTTTCAAAGTAAGACTTAAGTGAATCGATGGCATCCCGATCTAGGTAGCGACCTGAGCTATCATAATTCCTAATCAAGTTTGTGACTAAATCCCTCATTAAATTATTCTCCCAACAACAATCTTGATAATTTTGATTTACTATTGGTGTCTTCCCTAGATTTAGGGCGAGAACTCAACAGATACAGAGCGCTACATTATGCGCCCCACAGGAGTTAAACAGCAAGTTGAATGTGTGCTCAACTCCAGACGCTATAATTGCCTGGAGCTAAGCGTATACATATCTTTCATCACTAGATTGTACCGTGTTGCTTGTTGCTTTCATCCTGAATCCTCCTATAGGATTGGGGGTTGCCCACCATAGATGTGACCTTATAGTTGAGCAAGACACTCCCAGAGGGGGGAAACAGGGAAACTAGAACCGACCGACCAAATGCTCCCACTAACCCCATTGCCCATATAGAGGCCATATAGAGGGATTTAGGCAAAACCTGCCACTAACCAGAGCCTAGTCTTGCCATGGGCTCCCTTGCTGAGCAGACAAAGACCTTCTGTTGAGCCTTTGTGCGAGCCTTTTTGCCAACCTGACTGAGTCTAGAAGTCGAAAATTTAATTTTTTATTCATATGAGATCCGTACATCTTAGGACATTCTGTATTGTTAGATACATAATCTCCTACTTTCTATCCCTAGGATGAGTCAGGAATCAGGGAACTACAACTTTTCACTGTTCAAGGGAAAAGCCAATCAAGATGCTTTTATGGGGGGGTGACATGCAAGCTGAAATCATTACTGGGTAATAATTTCAGCCCATATGTTACAAAAAGATACATTCTGTTTTGGGTTGACATTGGACTATGTTATAAGGGTTTGAGCTTGCCATTAAATGAATCGAGAGTTAATTTGGGACTAGATCTTACATGAATTATTGGCCTTAAAGCCTTATATAGCAAGCTTTTAATGGCTCATGTCACCCCCTCAGGATGCTTTTAAGGAAATCGTGCTCCTTGAACCACTCGCAAAAAAAGTATCTCCCCACGAATAACTGACTCGGATGCTTACCTAGCCAGTCCTCGGTTTGGGAAAGGTTAAGTGTAGCCAATTTTGGTAGATTCACGTGCCTCAAGTAATTTTCTAAAATTGTTTCTTTGTAAACAAACGTAAAGCTGTTCAAAGGAGTCATTCATGCCTGAAACCCCACAAGAAGTCTTGAAAATGATTCAAGACGAAGACATAAAAATCATCGACCTTAAATTCATTGATATGCCAGGGATCTGGCAGCACTGCTCGTTTTACTTTGACCAAATAGAAGAGAGTTCCTTTGACGAAGGAGTTCCCTTCGATGGTTCAAGCATTCGGGGTTGGAAAGCAATCAACGAATCTGACATGGCAATGGTTCCTGATCCCACAACGGCTTGGATCGACCCATTCATGAAAGAACCAACCCTGAGCATGATTTGCAGCATTAAGGAACCGCGTACAGGGGAGTGGTACAGCCGCGATCCTCGCAGCATTGCTCAGAAAGCCCTTGACTATCTGAGCAGCACTGGCATTGGGGATACCGCCTTCTTTGGTCCAGAAGCTGAATTCTTTGTGTTTGATGATGTTCGCTTTGACCAAACCGAGAGTCAGTGCTACTACTATGTAGACAGCGTTGAAGGTCGTTGGAATTCTGGTCGAGAAGAAGCAGGTGGTAACCTCGCATATAAGCCTCGCTATAAAGAAGGTTATTTCCCTGTTGCCCCCACGGACACCCTGCAAGACATGCGTACCGAAATGCTGCTGACTATGGCAGAGTGCGGTGTACCCATTGAAAAGCACCACCACGAGGTGGCTACAGGTGGACAGAACGAGTTGGGTATCCGCTTTGGCACCCTAATTAAGGCTGCTGACGATCTGATGATTTATAAGTATGTCATCAAAAATGTTGCCAAGAAGTATGGCAGAACTGTCACCTTCATGCCCAAACCAATCTTGAACGACAATGGTTCCGGGATGCATACCCATCAATCTATCTGGAAGGATGGAGAACCCTTGTTTTGGGGTGATGGTTACGCCAACCTAAGTAAAATGGCGCTCAATTACATCGGTGGTTTACTCAAGCACGCCCCGGCTCTGTTGGCACTTACCAACCCCAGCACCAACTCCTACAAGCGTCTGGTACCTGGGTTTGAAGCGCCCGTGAACTTAGCTTATTCCCAAGGTAACCGTTCAGCTTCCATCCGCATTCCTCTGTCTGGACCCAATCCCAAGGCGAAGCGGTTAGAGTTCCGTTGCCCTGATGCAACCTGTAACCCCTATCTCGCCTTCGCCGCCATGCTCTGTGCTGGTATTGATGGCATCAAGAACGAGATTGAACCCGGTGATTCTCTGGATGTGGATATTTACGACCTCTCTCCAGAGGAATTGAGCAAAATTCCATCAACCCCCGGTTCTCTAGAGGATGCTCTGGCAGCCTTAGAAAAGGATCATACCTTCTTGACTGAATCAGGAGTATTCACCGAAGACTTTATTACCAACTGGATTGAATTCAAAATAGACAACGAAGTCAATCCCATGCGGTTGCGGCCTCATCCTTACGAGTTCGCACTCTACTACGATGTCTAGTACTTTGTCAATGGTTAACTAAGACCATTAGCCATCCTTAAGGGTGGCTTCTTTATTTATGTCTGACTCTTGATTAATTAGTATTTCAGATCGCTCACAATTTAGGAATAGGTATGATCCCACTGTTTTTAGATTGTTTGAGATTGATGTTATTACTGAATCAAACTTTTGGCTACTGGTAAGGTCGAGTAACTTCTTATTATTACAGACTACAGTAGACTGGGGGTATGTTCGGTGAAACTCAGAAATAATTCCTGTTGCCAATTCAACGACCGTTCCCCTATCGGGTCAGACGTCGGTTTGGTGCGAGTATAGCTAATAAAATCTATGACAGTTGCATATCCTCACAAATCAAACAATGGCATGGGTGCCCGTGAAATCTTGCCACATGTGGTACGCGATCGCAAACTTCACCTGGTCATGCTCAACCGCTATCGCTACAACGAACAACACAGTTGCCTAGATCTCACGGATTTGGTAGAAAAGCTGGATGGTCAGCCAAAAGAACTGGTGCGGGATCTATCTCATCACATTGCTGACGAAGCTCGTCATGCCATGTGGCTGACTGACCTACTCATGGAACTGGGAGCAGATATTGGTAAGCCCCCTGGAGTGTCCTACATCAAGGAATTTGATCGACTAATCGACCAGGAAAGCTATAAACAACAAGGAAAGCTCAACGATGGACTGATCGCTGGTTTGGCCGCGATTAATGTCACCGAAAAACGCGGATGTGAGTACTTCTCAGCCCACATCAAAGCATTGAAAGAGGCACCAAAAACTAAAGAAAATATTAAGATTATCAAAACCATTGAACGGATTTTCCCAGAGGAAGTTGGTCATGTCCGTTGGGGGAATCGGTGGTTGGCACAAATTGCCAAGAAAAGCCCAGAACATCGACAGAAGGTAGAACAGGCAAAGCGCCAGTATGTAGCCATAGAACAGGCGGCTTATGAATCTGGTATAGATCTGATGGCAGGTGCTGAACTCCGCCGAATCAATAACTTGCTGGAGGTTGCCAATACCTTGCCAGTGTGGGAACGTCCTCAGTACCTGATCGAGCGCTTACCCCAAACCTTGCTAGCCCCTGAACTACAAATGACCAGGATTCAGGTAGCACAAAAGGCTTGGCAGCAAGATCCACAAGGGTTTATAGAAAAATTTGTGCCAATGTTTTTAAAGGGTCTCAATCAGGTATCTAAAAATCAGCAAAAAGCAGTCTCCTAGAAAATTGGTCAAGTAATCAGAAGCTGAGCAAGTGCCTTTGTTAGTGTTTCGATCTCTCAAAGGTAAAATATAAGAAAAGGGTTCAAGGAAAAAGGTTAAAGAAAAATCATCTTTTACCCTTGACCCTTTCCTTTTTGCCTCTCTCACCTAATTCCATGTCTCGACCCTTGATTTAAGAAAATTAATCAACGTGTCAACAAGCATAGCTACAGGTGATACTGGGTCTTAGGCAAACCCCAAGACCAGCACAGAGAAATTGATTATGACAAACCCACAGCCGAATCCTGACACTCTATCTAGTCAAGACTTGTCAATGGCAGAAATCGTTGCCAGTGAGTTCAACCAGACTATGACTGCCGTTAACTATGTCGAAAACATTGAAACGGTCATCTCCAGCCTGGAACAAAACAATAGCGCTATGGTAAGCCACAGTGAAGAAGGCTACTTGTGGAAGTTTCAGTACGGTAGCGTGGAAGTATTCGTCCAGCTCACTGGTTCCACAGATGATGACACCTTTACAGCTTGGTCTTCTGTGATGCATCTACCTGCCAAGGACGAGGCAACATTGATGCGCAAACTCCTGGAAATGAACTGGTATGACACCTTTGAATCCCGCTTTGCTATTGTTGAGGATCAAGTTGTCGTGTTATCCACGCGAACTGTTGCTGAATTGTCCCCAGGGGAAATTTCTCGCGCCATCACCGTGGTAGCCACTATCGCCGATGACAATGATGACTTATTACAAGCTGAGTTTGGTGCGGCCTAAAATCTTCTGATACAAGATGATGTTAGCACACAGGTGAAGGATAAAAGTTAAAACATACCAGTTCGAACAAATCAGCCAACAATGGCATTGTTTAATACTTCAGACTTACCACTTAAGACTTCTGATCGTTCAGACTTACCACTTCAGAGTTCATCCTGGCGTTTAATACCCTTACTACAGGCATCAGGGCGGCTTCAGATGGCCATTGACCAGTGGCTACTAGCCCAGCACCAACGGGGAAAACATCCCCCAGTATTGCGATTTTATACCTGGGCATCACCAACCATCTCTCTTGGCTACCATCAACGCCGTTGGCCTGAGTTCTGGGAACAACTCACTTGGGCATCACAACCAGTAGAGCTGGTAAGGCGTCCCAGTGGTGGTAGAGCTGTGCTACATCAGGGAGATTTGACCTATATGGTGGTTAATTCCGGGTTGACTGGTAAACGTCTTGATGCCTATCACCAAATTTGTGAGTTTTTGATTCAGGGGTGGCGCTCCCTTGGTGTAGAGTTGCACTATGGTTCAGCAGGACAGGGGTATATTAACAATCCCAACTGTTTCGGGACTGCTACTGGTGCCGATTTAGTGTTGGCAGATGGTTCTAAACTGATTGGTAGTGCTCAATTGCGCCGTGGTAATGTGATTTTGCAGCATGGCTCAATTCGCTTAGAACCAGATGCTGGACTGTATACTCACGTGTTTGGGGAAGCGCCCCCTCCCTTTAATCTACCCATGGCTCAACAGGGAGATGCCTTAATAAACATTGTGGTGGATGCCCTAACTCATGCTGCTGCCGATTGTTTTGGTGTGGAGTTGGTAGAGAAGCCTTTATCAAATCAGGAGTGGCAAGAAATTCTGGCTTTGGTAAATAGCCCATCAGATCAATAGTCCATCAGAACAAATCTGGTTGAACACCCATAGTTAAGGCTGATGGGAAAGCAGACAAGCAGAGGTTTTTATCATGGGTAATCATCTATAAATGATTGGCCGAAGGCCTCCGCTGCGCGAACAGGACTTAAGCAAAAGTAGGTAACAAACTCGCTTATGTCTGAAATTACTCCCAGAAATGACTTGGGCGTGATGACTTGTAAACTCCGAATCTTGTTCCGAGCCAAATATACTCCTGGCTCGTTTCTCAATCTTTGACAATAACTGCCATAAATACCGCCTCCTGTCAGTATTTTCCCTGAGGGTAAGTTCAAGGTAAGTTTATATAATCCTAAACAAGCACCTTTTTCATTAATAGCTTCAAGTATGCACCAGCACAGATGAATCAGGCTACCCATTTTTTTGTCCGGCTTAGGGTTTGTTAACTTTAATAAGTTAACTCATTTATCCAAATCAATTCATAATCACTAAAATTTATATAATTATAACTCTATTTTTTTGATTTGAAGAAACAAAATTATAATTAGACATGGTAAAGGTAGCATAAATTATAGATATTTTTAAATTTATGAGTAAATTAATTTGTGTTGATAGGATCCTGAAGCAGTGACATACGATCAAGACAAAAATCTCATCTTAGTTGTAGATGATACACCCACCAATTTATCAGTTATATCCCAGGCTTTGCACAATGCTGGCTTTACGGTTGCTGTGGAAACAGATGGTGAAAGCGCGATTGAACAAGTTAACTATAATCAACCCGATCTAATTCTATTGGACGTAATGATGCCAGGAATTGATGGATTTGAGACTTGCAAAAGACTAAAGGCCAACCCCTCAAATCGAGACATCCCGGTAATTTTTATGACCGCACTGACTGACACAGTTGATAAGGTCAAAGGTCTTTCCATCGGAGCCGTCGATTACATCACCAAACCGTTTCAACAAGACGAGGTATTGGCTAGAGTAAGGATACATCTACAAATAAGAAATTTGACTAGAACCCTTGATGAGCAAAATGCCCGTTTGAAAGAAGAAGTTGCGGAACGTGCGGCGGCGGAAACGAGGTTAAGTAAAACTTTCCAACAGCTTAAGGAAGCCCAAGAGCAAATTATTGCCACAGAGAAACTAGCATACCTCGGCACCTTAACTGCAGGGGTTGCCCATGAACTTAGGAATCCTCTCAACTTTGTCAACAATTATGCCGAAGGTTCGATGGAGTTAGCTGAGGAACTCATCGAAGAATTTAAAATCCAATTAGAGCATATAGAAACAACAACAGCTAGCTATATCAAAGAAACCTTGACAGAACTGCGAGACAATTCTCTCGCTATCAAACGTCATGGTCAAAGAGCCGAGGGCATCATTCAAAGTATGATGCAGCATGCTCGAACTGACAGTACTCAACTCCAACTGACTGACCTCAATACTGTATTAGCCCAAGCTATCCAGTTGGCTTATCACAGTGTTCGTGCCAAGAATCATCACTTCAATGTCACGATTAAAACTGACTATGATGATTCCATTGGTCAACTGGAGTTGGTGTCTAGTGATATTAGTCGTGCCTTCATTAACATTGTCGAAAATGCTTGCTATGCCCTCCAAAGCAAGCAGAAAAACATCGGTGAACCATTTACCGCCATGCTTTGGGTGAAGACATTGCGCTTAAGTGACTCAGTAGAAATTCGGATTGGTGATAATGGTACTGGTATCCCGCCTGAAATTAAGGAGAAGATATTCCATCCTTTCTTTACTACTAAACCTACGGGAGAAGGAACAGGCTTAGGATTATCCTTAACCTATGATATCATCATTGGACAGCATAGAGGAACACTCAATGTGGACACTAAATTGGGAGCTTATACGGAATTTATAATTTGCCTACCCTTAAGGAATTTAGACAGCAGCAACTGACACTCCTTTGGTCATCATATATTCACAAACCAGTAAACATAATTAAATAACTTTACTACTCTAGACTGTTACTTAATTAAGGGTTAATGGGAATTATATAGATATATCACGTCCGGTATTTTTAGTAGTGTTCATAATAAACGTTTTTTTGGTAATGGCTAATCGGTCATGGCTAATCGGTCATGGCTAATCGGTCATGGGTAAGAACAATTCCCAATTCCCAATTCCCAATTCATTATTTTTCTTATTACCCATTACCAACTATTAAAACTAAGTGGTAATCCTCAAGGGGAGATAAAATTACATGGCATTTTCAAAAAAAATCATCCTTGTTGTGGATGATGAGCTGGAATTAGAACGTCTCATAAAACAGCGACTTAGAAAACGGATCAGAACTCAAGAGTTGGACTTTTTATTTGCGCATAATGGCTCTGAAGCGCTCGACATCCTAAAATCCTCAAAACGAATAGATCTGATCTTAACTGATATCAATATGCCTGAGATGGATGGTCTTACTTTGCTAGGGTTTATCCCTGAAGTTGACCCAACACTTAAAGCAGTGGTGGTATCAGCTTATGGGGATATGAAAAATATTAGGACAGCGATGAACTGTGGTGCTTTTGATTTTCTGACCAAACCAATAGATTTTCAGGATTTGGAAATTACCATCAATAAAACCCTAAAGTTTGTCGATCAAGTTAGAGATCAACAGCACCAAATCCGACAGGCTCATAAACAGCGTCAACTTTACTTGCAGGAGCTAATCAAAGCTAAAGAAATAGCTGAGAAAGCTAACTATGCTAAGAGCCAATTTATAGCCAACATGAGCCATGAGTTTCGCACGCCTCTAAATATCATTATTGGTAATAGTGAGTTATTACAAGCTCGGGCTCAAAAGTCGGATCCAGAATACTTTATTCCCCGGCTAGAGAAGATTCAAAACTCTAGTTGGCATCTGCTGAATTTATTTAACGACATACTTGACCTATCGAAAATGAAAGTAGGTGAGCTAGAAATCCATGAAGAAAAGACTGAGATATCCTCATTGATTGAAGAACTGATAACCAATGTGCGTCCTTTATCGGAAAAAAACAAAAATACCTTAGAAGTAATCTATTTGAACAACCCTGGCAGAATCCGTACTGACCCCACCAAAATGCGCCAAATCCTGCTTAACTTGCTCAACAACGCTTGTAAATTTACAGAGCATGGAACTGTTAAATTGATAGTCAAAAAGAGTGATGGCACAGCAGAGATTGACGATAAATTTAATTCACCATCTACAATTATTCCTGATTTTGGTCAACACCAAAGAACTAAACCATCAATCACATTTCAAGTCAGTGACACCGGTATTGGCATCAGTCCAGAGCAACATTCAAAGATTTTTGAACCCTTCACTCAGGTAGATGAGTCGGACACCCGCAAGTATGGTGGGGCTGGCTTGGGTTTAGCGATCGCAAAAAAACTCTGTCATCTGATGGGCGGTCAGATAACTGTGGACAGTGAATTGGGTAAGGGAACGACCTTTACCGTTTCCCTACCCATAGAATGGCTTTAACACTAATTAGTCATTAGTCATATTCACGCTTGATGCTTATCCTTGTATCATTCAACCTTGGCCTTTCGGCCACGCTACGGAACCTGCAACCTTGGCCTTTCGGCCACGCTACGGAACCTGCAACCCTCAATCCTAAACCGTACTTAGAGCTGTATCAATCCACTGCTTTAGGGTGGGTAGCACTTCCTCAAGGGAGAGTTCTGTCGATTTGTGGGTAGCCCGTTCCACCACTTCCACTTTGCCATCTTTAAGCGATCGCCCAGTCACAATCCGGTAGGGAATCCCAATTAAATCAGCATCTTTGAACTTGACCCCAGCTCGTTCGTTGCGGTCATCAAGCAGGGTTTCGATACCTGCTTCATTGAGTTGAGTGTAAAGTTTTTCTGCTGCTGCCATCTGCTGGGTATCTCCCACATTGGGGATCGTGATAATCACATGGTAGGGTGCGATCGCAACTGGCCAGATAATCCCATCCTTGTCATAGGATTGCTCTACAGCTGCTTGAGCTAACCGAGACACTCCCACCCCATAACAGCCCATACATAACGGAATTTCTTCTCCTTGCTCACTGGTGTAAGTAGCCCCCATCACAGATGAGTATTTCCTCCCCAACTGGAAAATATGGCCAACTTCAATTCCGCGAGCGCATAAGAGGGTTTGATTCGGGTCATGGATGGCGCGATCGCCTGGACTCGCCTTACGGACATCCACCACTAGCTTCGGTAACTGGAATTGCTCACCCCAATTGGCACCAACTACGTGATAGCCTGACTGATTAGAACCAGTAGTAAAGTTTTTCAGTTCCACTGCTGTTTGATCTACCAACCGCAAAAACTGAGGCGCAATATCTTTAGCTGGTTTGATGTAATCATCTGCCAAATCAGGTGCCATGTAACCCAAAGGTAGAGGTTTCGATGCCCATTTTTCCTGGGTAGCCACCTCTGGTACACTCAGGGCTAAAACCGTTGTGGCATCGTATTGGTCTGCCAATTTCACCAATTCATTTTGTAACTTCACCTCATTTACATCTTGATCCCCCCGAATGCTCACCAAAACCAACACCGTCATGCCGTTGTCATAGACAATTTGGTAAAGAACATTTTTAACCACATTAGTGGCAGAGCACTTCAGGAATTGACAGAGGGTGTCAATAGTTGAGGTGTTTGGAGTTTCTAGTTTTTCATAAGTGTTATAGGGTGAGGGCTCTAGGTCTGGTGGTAAGGAAACTGCTTTTTCCACATTGGCAGAATACTTGCCATCCTCCGTGTAGAGAATCTCGTCTTCCCCAGCATCAGCCAGAACCATAAATTCTTGAGAACCCGAACCCCCAATCGCCCCAGAGTCAGCCTCAACCGCTCTAAACTCCAAACCACTGCGGCTAAACATATTTCGATAGGCTTGATCCATCGCCTGATAAGTCTTTTTTAGGCTTTCGTGATCGGTATGGAAGGAGTATGCATCCTTCATAATGAATTCCCGTCCCCGCATCAGGCCAAATCGGGGGCGAATTTCATCTCGGAACTTAGTTTGAATTTGATACAGGTTTAGAGGTAATTGCCGATAGGAGCGAATCATGTCCTTAGCAACAGTAGTGATTACCTCTTCATGGGTTGGTCCAAGTCCCAATTCCCGCTTTTGTCGGTCAATCAGAGCAAACATAATGCCCTCAGCTTTCGTATAGGTGTCCCAACGACCCGATTCTTTCCACAGCTCAGACGGTTGTAGCTGAGGTAGTAGACACTCTTGAGCACCTGTGGCATCCATTTCCTCCCGCACAATCTGAGAAACTTTTTTCAGGACACGCCACATCATGGGTAAATAGGCGTAGATGCCACTGCCAATACGTCGAATATAACCCGCACGGAGCAAAAGTTTATGGCTAGGGATTTCTGCTTCCACTGGGTCTTCCCGCAGTGTCACCAACAGCATCTGAGACAGTCGCATTACTTACTTCCTTTTTAGACCAAACTACCATTATCTCATCAGTTTAAAACTTTCATCAACAGTATGTCAGCCAGGATTGACAAACTATTCACCCTCTGAGAAGGTATGTGATTATAGGCTAGTTTCTAATTTAATTTAAATTAGCAGAATCGTGGTTATAAACCTTTCAACTCACGAAGTTTTACATTTCCTTGGTTTAATGAGTAAACAGGTTACCATCGGAGCTTTAAAAAAGTAAGGTTTGTGGTGATGCTATTGTTCAGGTTTTTTTAAAATACCGATTTCTTTTATATTAATAGCTTTAACCTCAACCTAAATTATATAAAATTAACTATAAAGTCAATACTAAATCTAAACATATAAAACTAATTTTGCAGTTTTTTTTAATCATCAAAAATTTTTTTATTGAAGGATAAAAACAACAATAATATCTTTCGTTGCTTGTCATCATTGCTGTTGATGTCTATGAACAAAAGCTCGAGCAACCCATCTGCCCCCCCAGAGAATATACCCTAGATGAATTACTAGCCAATGAAGTCGAAATCAGTGAAGAGGTTCACTGGGGTAAAGCAGAAGGTCGAGAGGTGTGGTAGGCTTCTTTGAGTGCGAATTACCTTTTGGACAACTTCTAGTCACCAAAAAAGGAACAGATTAAACTTTGGGTATTGAACTACGCAGTTACGTATACATAGACAGCTTGCAGCCTCAGCACGCCGCTTACATGGGAACAGTAGCGTTAGGATTTTTGCCCTTACCAGGAGATACCTCCCTTTGGATTGAAATCTCACCAGGTATTGAAATTAACCGGATTACCGATATTGCCCTCAAATCCACTGCCGTGCGTCCAGGAGTGCTGGTGGTCGAACGGCTTTACGGACTTCTAGAGGTGCATGCTAATAAACAAGGGGAAACCCGTACAGCTGGCAAAGCAATTTTAGACGCACTGGGCGTCCGTGAACAGGATCGGCTCAAACCTCGGGTCATTTCTAGCCAAATTATCCGTAATATTGATGCCCACCAGACCCAGTTAATTAATCGCACACGGCGGGGTCAAATGTTGCTAGCAGGGCAAACCCTATATGTATTAGAAGTTGAGCCAGCTGCCTATGCCGCCCTAGCTGCCAATGAAGCAGAGAAATCCGCCTTAATTAACATCTTACAAATTAGTGCAGTGGGCAGCTTTGGACGCCTCTACCTAGGTGGAGAAGAACGGGATATATTAGCAGCGTCTCAGGCAGCGCTGACAGCTATTGAAAGCGTGAGTGGTCGTGAACATCCTGCTGCCAAGCGCAAGGAATAGAAAGGAATTCTTCCTGAGCTGATCCCTTAATGTAGTGCCATTGAGTTAAAGTCTTTGTTGGCACCGCTACATAATGTGAAGGAGAACCTCAATGGCCAATCTAGAACATCTTGCTCTACTCAAACAAGATCCATTGAGATGGACAGAATGGAGAAAGACAAATCTAGATCTAGAACCAGACCTTAGCGAAGTTAACCTCAATGGGGCTAACTTTGAAAGGGTAAACTTAGCAAAAGCTAACCTAAAAAAGGCAAATCTAGGCAATATTAAACTGATTAGCGCTAACCTCAGCCAAGCTAACCTCAGTAATGCCAACCTCCAAGATGCTGAACTGATCAAAGCTAAACTGATCTCGGCAGAGCTAATTGGGACTAAACTTATAGCAGCTAACCTAATCAGGGCTGACCTAAATGGTGCCAATTTAATTGGGGCTGACTTGACCCTAGCTAACCTCATGGAAGCTGATTTGAGTAATGCAAACCTAATTGGCACTAGCTTGCTCAAAGCTAATCTCTCAGAAGCAGATTTAAGTGGGGCAAAGCTAAGACGGACTAACCTGGTTGAGGCTAACCTTATGGCTGCCAATCTCTGCCATGCTAATCTGAGCAATGCTAATCTTCATCAAGCTGAACTCCTTGGGGCTTACCTATACAAAGCTGAGTGTCCAGGGGCTAACCTAGCAGAAGCTCACCTGAGTGGAAGCTATCTGTTTGGAGCTAACCTAGCAGAGGCAGACCTTTACAGGGTTGACATTAGATGGGCGAACCTTACTAAAGCAAATTTAAGCGGGTCTAACCTGACTACAGCTAAGCTCAGGGGCGCTAACCTCAGTAAAGCTAACTTAACTGGGGCTACTATCATTGAAGCTGAACTAAGCCAAGTTAATCTAAGGGAAACAATTATGCCTGATGGAACCATCCATCCTTAGATCACCACATCTGATCACACTCAATCAAACCTTCGATTAATCAGTTAGTGCTGCCAATATCATCCAACAGACAAAATCGACCAGACACCGATGAGTCATGCCCAACCGCCCCTAGAATTTATCCGACAAGCTATAGTTGACCTGACTCATGAGCTGCAAACCTCTATGCAAAGTCTGATCATAACTTGACAATATTCTCTGAATAAGTAATAATAGAAAACATTATTTTTATCCTTAACGTAAAGTTAATCAAAGTGGGCTTTTGGTTAACTTTACGTTAAGGTTTGGACTGTGGGGCGACCGATGAAAGGCGCTCATAGGAAGTGGAAAGGGTAAGAGCTTTCCACAGTCCAGGGTTCAGGACTGGTTCCCACTCGAAGGGGCACAGGAACGATGGAATCTCAGGAGAACAAAATCTAGCCTGGCTCATACTGCTGCGGTTGCGCCTGTCGAGTCCTTCGGTTTTTTCTCTCAAAACACTGCTACAGGACAGCTTGGGTTAAAAAACTCTTCCCCATTCTATCGTCTTTCTATAAGAGCCGCACCCTAAGTATATCATATCTAGGTGATGTCTGACAGCAATATCAAAAACCTAGCTAGATTAGTGTGAAAACTTTTTATGTAAAGTAAAATTTCTCTAGGGTTGACAGTTCTTTGGTTGGATAACAAGCAACCGAAATTCACTGCCAACAATAAGATAAGTAAACATTAACGCCCCGACCCGATCAGTCCAGCAAGGGTATCCCTAGGTACATCATATGAAGAACACGAATTCTGGTTTAGGAGTGCAAATTGATCAAGAGCCTCAAACTTTCCCATCACCACTTAAACCAGTAGTAGAACTTAACCAGAACCTTAGCCATTCCCCTTCTATCGAGCAAATCGTCGCAGAGGCTCATGGTCACAAAGCTTCTGACATTCATATTCGAGTGGGACAGGTCCCCAGATTTAGGATTCGGGGCAAGATGTATGTGGCTAAACGTCATACCAAGGTCACAGTGGAAGTCTTTGAGGCATACCTCAATGAAATTCTCACTCCGGCTCAGAGGAAGCAGTTTGCTGAAACCAAAGAACTGGATACGGCTATTTTTTACCCTGGCTTAGTGCGCTGTAGGGTCAATTGTTTTGACTCCCTAAACGGGGGAGCTATTGTGCTGCGATTAATCAGCCTTGATGTTCCTTCAATCGATGATTTAACTCTACCGCAAGTTTTCAAAAAAATAGTTAGCAAGGGTCAGGGAATTATTTTAGTTACCGGTCCGACAGGATCAGGTAAATCAACGACTCTTGCGGCTATGATTCGCCATCTCAATGAAACAGAGTACAAACATATTGTTACCATTGAAGACCCGGTTGAATATGTCCACCGCTCCCGAAAGTGCCTGATTAGTCAGCGAGAAGTGGGATTGCACACCCATCAGTTTCACCACGCTCTGCGGTCTGTGTTACGGGAGGATCCCGATATAATTCTAATTGGGGAAATGCGCGATCGCATCACAGTTGATACAGCCCTGCAAGCTGCCCAAACCGGTCATCTGGTCTTGGGTACTCTACACACTCGCAATGCTATCAGCAGTATTAACCGTCTGTTGAATCTCTACAATCCTGATGAACAGGCAGCGATCCGCATCCAGATTGCTGAGTCCCTGTTGGCAGTTATTGCCCAACTCTTAGTACCAACCACCGATAAGGGTCGGATTGCGGTTCATGACATTTTAATCAATACCCCAACTGTACAGGATTACCTGCTTAAGGGAGAAGATGGGGATGTGTTCCGACTGATGGAAACTGAAACCATTGAAGGAATGCAAGTTATGAATCAGGCTCTCTACAACTACCTAATTGATGAAAAAATCACACCCACCGAAGCCCTTAAAGTGTCTCCTGATCCCCAGGCTTTGATACGCCAGATGCGCACTGGTGGTATAGATGCTTCCGCCTCGGCTCGTGATTGGATGAATGAAGCTTGAATTTAGAATGTAGAATTTAGAATGGTGAATTAAGAATGCAGAATTTAGAATTAAGAATGCAGAATTTAGAATGGTGAATCCAGAATTAAGAATGGTGAATTTAGAATGGTGAATCCAGAATACAGAATGGTGAATGGTGAATCCAAAATCCAAAATCCAATATCCAAAATCCATAATGGTGAATTCCCAATTCTAAATTCCCAATTCCCAATTCTAAATTCTAAATTCTAAATTCTAAATTCTACATTCTAAATTCTTAATTCTTAATTCTTACCTTTTACCTTGCTTCGCCAACTTCTTCTTAGACAGCTTCCGCAAACGAACTGACTGAGGTGTAATCTCTACCAGTTCATCGGGTCCAATATACTCCAAAGCCCGTTCCAAACTCATCTCCACTGGGGCTTGTAACTGCACTAATTCATCCCCAGTGGCGGAACGATGGTTAGTTAACTGCTTAGTTTTACAGACATTTAGATCTAAGTCCTGAGGACGATTGTGTTCCCCAATAATCATGTTTTTGTAAACCTTAGTGCCTGGTTTAATAAAGAATACACCACGGTCTTCTCCATTTTTCAGGGCATAGAAGGTAGCCATCCCTTCTTCAAAGGCTACAATTACTCCATTGCGGCGAGTTTCTAATTCCCCAGTCATGGGACGATATTCTAGGAAGCTATGATTCATGATCCCTTCACCTTTGGTCAGGCGAAGGAAGTCCCCCCGGAAACCGACTAAGCCACGGGCAGGAATCACAAAATCGATTTGGGTTCGACCATTGGCACCCACTTGCATATCTTGCATTTCCCCTTTGCGCTGTCCTAAACGCTCGATACAGCTACCCACGGCTTCTTCTGGTACATCTAGCACTAGATATTCAAAGGGTTCGCAAGGTTGACCATTGACTTCCCGGTAGATGACTTGGGGTTGGGAAACTTGGAACTCATATCCTTGGCGACGCATGGTTTCGATCAGAATACCCAGGTGTAGCTCTCCACGACCAGATACTAGGAATTTATCGGGGGAGTCAGTGGGTTCTACCCGTAGTGCTACGTTTGTTTCTAATTCTCGGAATAAGCGATCGCGTAATTGTCGCGACGTTACAAAGTCCCCTTCCTTACCCGCAAAGGGGGAATCATTCACGCAGAAGGTCATTTGCAAGGTAGGCTCATCTACCTTAATTAGGGGTAAAGCTTGGGGTTCATTGGGACAAGTAATGGTTTCACCAATATTGGCATCAGCAAACCCAGCTACTGCCACGATATAACCAGCTGATGCTTCTTTTAGGTCAACTCGCTTGAGTCCTTCAAATCCCATCAACTTGGTTACTTTTGCCTGAACTATGTCCCCAGTATCCTTAACTAAAGCAGCTTGTTGACTGGCCTTAATGGTTCCGTTGTGAATTCTGCCAATCACAATGCGACCTAGGTACTCGGAATAGTCCAAGGTGGTGACTTGTAGTTGTAGCGGCTTGGCAGGGTCTCCTACTGGTGGCGGGACATGATGCAAAATTGCTTCAAACAGTGGCTGCATATCTACCGCTTCTGCGTCCAAATCTTCTTTGGCGTAGCCTTGTAGACCGGAGGCAAATAGGTAGGGAAACTCACACTGGTCATCGTCTGCTCCTAATTCTAGGAACAGATCCAGGACTTTGTCGATGGCACCATAAGGGTCCGCTTGGGGTCGGTCAATTTTATTGACCACTACAATCGGGCGCAGTCCTTTTTCCAGAGCTTTTTTCAGGACAAATCGGGTTTGAGGCATTGGTCCTTCATTAGCATCCACAATTAGGATGCAGCCATCCACCATACCCAATACCCGCTCTACTTCTCCACCAAAGTCAGCGTGACCGGGAGTATCAACAATATTAATTAGGATGTCTTTGTACCGAACGGCGGTATTCTTAGAAAGAATAGTAATACCCCGCTCCCGCTCTAAATCGTTGGAGTCCATGACGCAGTCTGGAACGTCTTCCCCTTCGCGGAAGATACCGGATTGTTTGAGTAGAGCGTCAACTAAGGTAGTTTTGCCGTGATCGACGTGAGCAATAATAGCAACGTTGCGAATTGGGAGAGTCATACCAGCGCCTGGAAATAGGTAGCAGCAGTTACAATTTTTTCTAAAGATTTCTTAATAATTCTAGCTTACCTTGGGAAGACCCGAAGAAAAAAGGCAAAAGGCAAAAGGCAAAAGGCAAAAGGCAAAAGGCATGCATGCTAATTGCTGCTTGTATCAATGTCAAACACCTTAATGGGAGTGCTACACTGTAGACTTATATCATTTCAGGATAATTCCCCTGTCTTGATGCAGTCGCTCATGGGGGAAACCCCCAAGACCGCGCTGCATCGCTTAATAAAAATCTCCCCCATCTCCCCATCTCCCCCATCTCCCCACACTCCCCCACAATTATGGGTATTCAACTGGATTTGATAATACTGGGTAAATCATGAATTAATTAACTGCTGACGCTGGTAAGCGATCGCGTTTCAGTGGATACCTTCTTCTGGCTTTCAACTGGGGGCTGAGGAGGTGCTGACTCGTTCTCAGCCTTCAAACGCAGAGTAAAGGATTTATCAACATAGATACCTTTGGAGTCAGTGCGACGGACAATCACGGTATGGCTAGTATCTCCGTTGAAATCCATCAAGGTTTGCTCAGTAAGCTCCAGTTTATTCTCCCTTAACATAAACCGCCCGCCAGCATCATCAATTAATGAGTAGGTATAGCGTTCCCCTGTTTTTGGGTTAGTCGGGGAGAGCATACCAACCACAGTTCCTGGTTTCATCTGCTCAGGGATAGGTTTATCCCCTTGGTCAGACTCTTGGGCTGTTTGGCGGACATTTTCCTGACTTGTGCTGGTATCTTGGTGATGGTTTTCCTCAGCTAAGCTAGCGTTTTGACCAACGCGATACACCTCAGTAAAGTCAGTAAAGAAGTGCTTGAGAGGTTCAATCCGACCCTGAGCTGCTTCAACTTCCACTAACTCATTGTTGGTCAATTCTTGAATAACGGAGGATATAGATGGGTGGGTAAAACTGTAAAGACCTTCCGCAGAAGATTCCAAATAGTCCAAAACAGCTGATAAAGATAGATTAGTTTCACCCCTTGATGGTGGTGATTGTTTAAATTTAATCTGATCTAAGGGCAAGAACAAAGTAGAGCATTTAGCCAAGTTTAGCTTAGCTGTATTTTCTTTACTCTCTTCAAATTGTATCGGTAAACTATTAGGGCTTGTTGCCACTGGGCTGGTGAACAGAAGTAGACCATACTTCCCTAAGGTTAAGTCTTGATTGTTTTGGTCTACAGTTTCATCTATGGCAACCGTTTCAGAGACCGTTTCAGGGCTTGAGGATTGCTCTATCTCGCTCTCACTGATGATAGTTAGCAAATCATCTGAATAGATGCTTGATTCGCTATCTTCTATGGGCAAAATAATATTCTCAGGTTGCCCTGTTTTTCTAGAGGATTTTCCTATCCTCAGCCGAATTGGGAGCCGTTTATAGTTTATCTGTAGCGCAATTACTCCCCATCCACTAAGAGATACCACTGCCCAGCCAAATAACCATAGGTATAGTGGTTTATTGCTGAGGTAGTTCAAGGGGGTTGAACGAACAGATTGATTTGCTAAGGGAGACTCTGGTGTTGAAATAAAATTATTAATGATAGTATCCTGGCTTTCCCCGATACTCTCTTGGTTAGCAGATAAGGATTCTGAGTGCAATTGTTGTAGCGTTATCCAGGTTATTGGTCCAACAATACCATCCGCATTCAACCCTAGTGCTTGCTGGAATGTAGAGACAGCAGCAAAGGTATTGGAACCGTATACACCATCCACTGGCTGTTGGTAGTATCCCAACTGTTGCAGTAGAGTTTGTAGTCTAGTCACAACTTCCCCTTGGCTACCCAAACGCAGTGTTGGGGGCAACTTTATCTCTTGTGAAGACTCTCCCTGGAGTGTTTTGAGATTACTGAATCGAGAGTCTTGAGCCAATGCGATCGCATCTGGAGCAGTGATGCGATTGGGGGGTTTCCCCAGCCGAGGGGATTGCTTGGGCTTCTGAGTGGGCGTGCAGATCATGCTTTTACTGTAGTCAAGACTAGCAGTGGCATTTTTGCAGTGGCTGTAGGCTAGCAGTAAGAGAGTAGAGGGGTCAGGCATATAGCGTTTGTATCTGGGTTGTAAACACAGTTCTTGCTTTAAAAGGCAAGATGCAAGAGGAATCCCCGCTAGCCCTTAATAAGGGGGGGAGGTAAGAGGGGAAAGAGATCGGGAGTTTTATTCGACAATAAAAAAAGACCTCCTAGGTTTACATCTGATCGAGAAACGCTATAGACAGCACTTGAGTCTAGTAAGCTTTGCTGAATTTATTTTGTGAACCCGGATATTTTGGTGAAGAGGTTTGTAAAGTTTTGTAAACTATGGTAAAGGGAGCTAGGGAACAGGGAACAGGGAACAGGGAACAGGGAACAGGGAACAGGGAACAGGGAACAGGGAACAGGGAACAGGGAACAGGGAACGGGGAACAGGGAACAGGGAACAGGGAAAAATCTCTGTACCTCATAGCTATTAAAAACGCTATAGCTATTTTCTATCCCATGAGCTACAAAGCGATCCCCCTAAATTCCCGTGAGAAAGGGGGAGTTTGAGGTTGATAACCGTACCTCATAAATTCAATAAACGCTATAATTAAATATTATTAATTATGAAAGTATAGCAATCAAAATTAAAACAGCTTTTATTAGACTATAGCGGTTTATAGTCTAATCAGGTAGACATTATTTTTACCCTCTTACCTATTATGACTTCCCTACTCCCTGCTCCCTACTCCCTGTTCCCTTTGCTATAGATTATCGCTATTCACTATCTGGAGTTGAAGAAGGAGATGGAACAGTTGGCGTTGGTGACAGTGACGGCTGCTGATCTATTCTAAAAAATCTTTTGTTCGGCTCGTTAAATATCCCATTACCGAATAATCCGAGCACTGCCGCAACCACACCAACAATTGTCACAATCCCAAGGATTTTGTTCCATATATCTCCGCTGTTAGGATTGCTTTTAGAGTCATTGACGTTGATATTATTGCCTTCTCCGTTTGCGATAATGTTGTTGTTATTACCAATTTTACGGTTATCAACAATACCTGTATTGTTGATAACATCGCCGCCATTCGTGTTGTTATTAATATTTTCAGCCATAGTGTTTGTATTTTTTCCTCCTATGTTAACAATACCACCTTTATTATCCAAATTTACTATATTATTAGATGTACCTTGATTACCTTGCACAGTTTTACTTCTGGAATCATGAGCTAATATATCATCAATAACCTTTTTTGGTTGGAGTGCCTTCCAAGTTTTACGACGCATGCTATCTTTGGCAGATATCAGCGTTTTCTTAAGCCAAGGAAGTTGAGGACATTCTCGAATAATACCCTCAACTTCCTCACAGGCATCAGGCGTTCCAATATTTTTTAGTTGCCGTAGAATGTCATCTCTTAATCTAGCCACCATCTCCCTTGGACCCAAGAAATAATTACTATGATCGGGAGCTTCGTCATAGGGATATTGCCTAACCATCCAGATATATAGATCAGCTAACTGTTTCTCATTAAGATTAAGCTTAAGCTCTAAGAGACCGAGAAACGATTTATTGGGATTAGCAACTAACTCAATCAATTCTCGTCCAAGATCAAGATTTGCTTCTTGCTCAAGAATCGACCATATACTAGACCAACTGTTGGTAGTTGGGTAGTAGAATAGGAATGTTAAGGCAATGATGACTCTGTCACGTTCATCTTTGTTCAAAGGCAATGGGAATGATCTAAATGTTTGGAGATATTCTATAGATTTCTCTTTAGCTTCATTCGAGCCATGTTTTAGAATATATTCTAACAGATGTCCCATACATTTGGGCTTTAGGGATTTATCTTGAGCCTTTTTTAAAATAAAATCACTTAGATGTTTATCCCAACATTTTTCAACGAGTCTAATTACAAATATATAGTCAGACTGCTCATTTTCTTTATCAATCAGGATATTCAAAGTTTCAATTACCTGATCAGGAGCATTTGAGTAAACCCTCTTTACTAACTCTAAACAGCTGTTAGAATGTTCGCTTCCACGAGGAAAAGCGATGATCACAGGTGCCCAAATGCGCCATGTCTCAGGTGGAATAGTTTCAAGAATCTCTGGAGCTTTGTTTCGAAGCAACAGAAAAGCTTGATAACCCGCAAATTTTGGTATATATAGATCAATGTATAATGACTTTTTACCAATCCAATCAGTATTTATATCTTTCTGATTTTTAATATACTTTTCAGCACCTTTAATAATCCTATTGCAAGTCAGTTCATCAGCCTCTTTCCACCCTGGAAGCTTAGTTAAATCAGGTTCAAATGCATTATCATAGTATCGGCTGTCTGGCTTAAGGGTCATTTCCATATTCAACCACCACCAAGCTGATAAGTTACCATCTTCTAATTGATCCAAAATACGAATAATTCTCTCTCTATGATCTAATAATTTTTGTTGATGACGGTCATTTAAAGCTTGTTTTGAAGCTTGTTGTCCCTCTATAAAATAATTACTAAATTGCTCAGAGAGCCATTTTTGATTAGCCCAATTATAATAATCTTCAATAATCCCATCAATCGATGCTGTATTATTTAGCTCAAATGTATCGTATATTTCCTGCGCAAAAAGTTTATTTAGTATGGCCAATCGTGAGCTAAGCATTGGATCTTCCATCCAATCCTGATCGTGATCAGCAAGCCTAGGTTTTAGGTAGATATCTTCTATTAAAGATAATACGAAATGATCTAATCGACAATCATAGTTAATTTCTCCTAAATTAACTAGTGCCTTGACAAACTTTTGACTCTTACCATATTCCTTTATAAAATCCGATTTTAATGGTTCCCTCAGCCATTTGTCTTTAAGCATTGGTACAAGTGTATAGTTTAGAAACCATCGGTAGGAATCACTAATAAGATTTATTGCCTTGGCAGGAGTTAAGATATCAAACACCTCATCATATGTCAAATCATTGCACTTATTAAACACTGCTTGTAGGCAACAACCCTTAAGCCTGTCCTGCTCATCCTCTGGAAGGGGATTAAGGGCTAACGGCTTGAGTTTGAGTCTTGACTTCTGATCGCCAATCTCCCCAATAGCTTGAACAGCACTAATCCTAAGTTCAATGGTTTCAGTTGAATCAGTTGCTAAGGTAACCAATTCATTTTGGAGTTCTTTCAGTTGACAGAATTGAGCCATCGTGATAGCTGTATGTCGTGCATCCCTTTGCTTAGTTGCATCCACAATATATGGACGAAGTTGTTCCGCAAGGTTAGGATGTTTTAGTTTCTCGTAGTATAAGCGGTAGTTAATTAGTTTTTGATTTATTTTTCCTTGCTCATACTGCCTCAATAAATTTGAAACCACCCTTTCTCGAACACTATCATATTCTCGCACACTATCATCACTATCATCACTATAATGTTTACGTATATCGCTCAGAAGTAACACATCAGGATCACTGCTAAGAATTACCTCACGTATCTCAGATATCATGGTGGCTAACCATGCAGCAGTTTCATGGAGCTGAGGAATCAATTTATGCTCAGGATCTTTATGGTTACATAAATAGAAATGCCTCTGGAAGAAGGACTCAGAGACATTATGTTCCTTCAAATACCATGCTGCTAGAAACTCAGCATAGGTCTGATGAGACCACCCTATCAGCTTTTCACCATAGGTCTGATCAGAGCACCCAATACGCTTTTCACCACGAGATGAAAACAAGCCAGTATCTAAAACCTCTTTGATAGCTAATTCAGTGATATCCAAATTCTTGCTATTAGCAACTTCCTCCCCAATGCAAAGCTCCTTAATGAGAATTAACTGATCTGGATATGGAGCATAATTTCGATAAAGTCCAGTCCAAACACCAAATCGATTGGCAAAAATTGTAACAGCCGCAATCCGAGCAGCAATAATCAGGCGCTGGTCTGGATCGAGATCACCGATAGCACCTGAGTCACGACGGTTAGGATTAGGTTCTTCGCATAAACAGCGACAGCCGTCAAGATAAAGTTGATCAATCCTCTTATTTTCGAGAGACTCACCACTACCACGGCAATAAATCTTCAGAAGAAAGTCTAGGGTGATCGGCTTGATAGCTAGGGGGACGAGATTTTTTTTAGAAACTTCTTCTAAGAAAGTATCTGGATCAATTTCGTTAGCTTTTGCTGCTTTAACAACATCTTGACGACGAAGTGGAACTAGCTGATATATTCCTAGGGAATCTTTACCAAAAAGTTCCTTGAGACCTGGCTCAAGACCAGATGGTAAAACAGCTGTTCTACAGGCAATCCGAAGAGTTAAACGCTCAACATGCTCCTTATACTTTTTAAGCTCATAAACTAAAATACGTGCCAGTGTTTGTATTCGTAAAAGGCATTCATCAAGACTATCTAAAAATATGTGAAGCCTATGGCTTCCAGATTGCCACTTAGTAAATTGCGGGCTTTCAAACAACTCCTTCTTTAGTGTATCTTCTTTAGAAAAGAATCCAATATCAAGTGACAGTATTTCATCGTCTGTATTTTTAAGCTCAGCAGTAACCTTCTCTTCTTCCTCCTTCATGGTTTGAGTCTTGCCGATGCCCGGTTCACCGAGGAGTATTAGGCAGGGTATTCCAGAAATTTCCCTAAAGGTTACCAACTTAGGATTGGGATTGTAATTGTAACCGTTGACCAATGTAACGTCTGGATCGGATAAGTAACCATCATAACCTAAATTGAAGTCATCAGAGATAGAACACCAAAATCGCTGCCAGTTATAAGTCTGATTCGACATGCTGTAGGGTTTACAGAATACACAAGGCTTTGTCTTGATGCAGTCGCTCATGGGGGAAACCCCCTTTGGCGGCGCTGCATCGCTTTCTATGATAACAATAAAAAGCTCTAGCAATCCGTGTAGGAATTGTGATAGTTTTTGTTCCGTACTCCCTATTCCCTATTCCCTTTCCTATACCTTACCCAATTAAAGTCCGCTACATTATATCATCTTATTTATAAAATAGCCTTTAACTGTGCCACTTTTCAAAGTGACCTAATTTCAAAACAGCTCGAAAATATATCATGGTAGAAAATACTCTAGTGTGCAATCTCTACCATCCACATAAAAGACACACTTGTGTAATCGACACAAGATCAGACCAGGCTGCATTTAAACCAAAAACCGCATTCTACCAATAGTTTTGCTCAATAGTTTGGGAATTCTTAGAGCAATTCATAACAGTTATGCCAAAGGTATTTTCAGCAAACCACTGTAAGCTATCAGCTATCAGAGGTTGTCTGAGAAGTCTCATTTGCTACATTCAAGCCCCCTAAATCCCCCAATTTTGGGGGACTTTTAGCAACAAATTGATTCTTGTTCCCCCCAGAATTGGGGGGCTAGGGTGTGTCTTCAAACTCGGAGATCCCCCTAAATCCCCCTTAAAAAAGGGGGACTTTGACTATGGCTCCCCCCTTTTTTAAGGGGGGCTGGGGGGGATCTAAATCTTGCGGAAAACTTTGAAAACACGCCCTAGGGGGGCGAAACCATACCCAGAATCAGGAACGCCGTTAATTTAAGCGAACAGCTAATACGCTACATCACAGGCTAGAAGCCTGTTCCACGTGCAATGGGGGTTTTCCCCAGACTTTCAATTTTATTTGAAGCTGTTCGCGTAGCGTGAGCTTTTAGCTGACCGCTGACCGCTGACCGCTGACCGCTGACCGCTGACAATTACCAATTCACAAAACGCGCTTCATCTAAAACAGGAAAACAACTATGAAAATCGAAGCAGAAAACACAACTCGCGTTACCCTAGAAAATTACGAGGTTTTTGATAATAATAGTGCTTCAGGCTCTAAAGCAGTCAGAATCGAAGACATTGAAACCAACGGCATAATCAGAATTGACTGGACAGAAAGTGATGGTGTTGCTGGCAAATACCATATCGGTATTGCTCACTTTGATGAAATAGATGGACAAGCCAAACTAACACTACGGGTCAACGGTACTGATGTTGACACCTATACTTTGGATAAAAACCTTGGTGGAGATGGACCCAACTCCGGTAACTATGTCGGTTTCACTGACTCTCTCAGCAATGGTGATCCTAATCCAAATCCTATCTTTAAAGATGTACAACTTGCTCCAGGCGATCGCATCGAAATTGTTGTAGAGGCAGATAGTCTTGATAATGAGACCTTCGAGTTAGGGCGAATTGACGCCATTGAATTCACCTCCGCTGAAGTGGATCTGTTCTGGCATAATTCTGAGACTGGCACCATGGGAGCTTGGCGGATGCATGGGGTAATGGGTACTGACCTAGATGAGGCAGTGACGATTCAAATGGAATCCGTTAACAGTGACTGGGAGATTCGTGCTGCTGGAGACTTCAACGGTGATAGCCACAAAGATATGGTTTGGCGCAATACCGCGAATGGAGACATTGGTATCTGGTTAATGAATGGTTCCCAGTTTCAAGAAGCAGTATCCATCGTCCCAGTCTCAGACCTTAACTGGAAAATCCATGGCACAGGAGATTTCAACCGTGATCAGCAAACCGATCTGCTGTGGCGTAATGACTCCACTGGGGAAAATGCAGTTTGGCTGATGAATGGCACTGAGCCGAATCGAGGAGTACTAATCCAATCAGAATTAGCCAACAGTAAATGGAAAATCCTTGGTGCCGGAGACTTTGATGGAGATAAAAACGCGGATGTTCTCTGGCTTGACACTGAAAACCAAAATGTTTACTACTGGCGCATGGCAGGTACAGATTACATAGAATCAGTGTTCGTTAATAATGCACCCCTTGACGACACCTGGAAATTTCAAGGAGTTATGGATTTTGACAAGAATGGTTACGATGACATTTTCTGGAGCAATACTGTTGATGGCAAGACAGGGATGTGGATGATGAATGAAAATGGTTACGACCGACCAGTAATCGCTGAGTCGGTAGATTTGAGCTGGGAAGGCCATGCCTGAAGTGACCTGTGTTGAGCGTTGACACTTTGTTGAGTCTAAACAAAAAGCGCTCAATCAAATTATGCGTTCGCGTAGCGTGGCCTACGGCCAATCGCACTTGTGACTTGCTGCGGTTTACAATCAATTAGTGACACACCTTAGGGGCGCACCAGATGCGCCCCTAAGATTTATTTTTAAAATATAGCGTTAGTGATATAGGGTAAACCCAATGAAAATTGCGATCTTATCCCTAGATGCTACCTTGTATTCTACCCGACGCTTGAAGGATGCTGGGGACAAGCGGGGTCATCAAATGCGGGTGATTAACTATATGTGCTGTTACCTGAATATTACAGCTGACAAGCCAATGGTAATGTATCAGGGCAAACCCTTAGATGACTTTGATGCCATTATTCCCCGGATCGGGGCATCACAGACCTTCTATGGCACCGCCGTTGTACGGCAGTTTGAATTGATGGGTGTAAAGAGTGCTATTCCAAATCAGGGAATTTCCCGCTCCCGTGATAAACTACGCTCTCTTCAGATCCTTTCTGGTGAAGGTATTGGTTTACCCGTAACTGGCTTTGCCTATTTAACCGAAGATATTGACCACTTAATCGAGATGGTAGGTGGTGCTCCTTTGGTGATTAAACTATTGGAGGGTACCCAAGGTATTGGGGTAGTCCTGGCAGAAACCCATCAAGCTGCCAAGTCGGTGATTGAAGCCTTTCGCGGTTTACAAGCCAATATTTTAGTCCAAGAATTTATCAAAGAAGCAGGGGGTATGGATATTCGCTGTCTTGTGATTGATAGTAAGGTAGTGGCATCAATTAAGCGACAGGGAGCAGAGGGGGAATTCCGCTCGAACCTACACCGAGGGGGAACAGCTGAAAAAATCCAGTTAACCTCTCAAGAGCGTATCACAGCAATTCGTGCTGCTAAAGCCATGGGATTACCCATAGCTGGGGTAGACATGGTACGCTCCCATCGTGGTCCGCTAGTGTTGGAAGTGAATTCTTCACCAGGACTAGAAGGAATTGAAAAGGCGACTGGGGTGGATGTGGCGGGGAAGATTATTGAATTTTTGGAAAAAAGTGCTGCGAATGATAAAAAAGGTACACCTCGCAGTGGAGCTGTTCGCGATCGCATCAAGTATTAAAAGTATTAAATTCTCAAGAATCTGTAATTCTCTATTTCCCATGCCCCGATCAGAAGTTTCCTATTGGTTAAAAACAAAACTTATCTCAAACCAGGGGCTTGATGGTAAAACAAAGCAATCCCTGGAAAGGCATCGATGGCTCAAACATGCAACTAATAGGGTACCTAATGGTTATCAATTTAATTTTGACGCAGTACTAGGTTATAGTGTCTGACATAGGTACATTTTTGATTAGGGTGTAAGGAATGAATCCAAGCCTGGAACAGTCAAGTATAGATACCACGACTATGATGACATCTTCCGAACCATTGGTCGAGGTGCCGAAAATCTTGGAAGAAGAGCGCATACAAAAGGAGCGTATGCATGATGTACTGCTGCTTCTGGAACATTTAGTAGAGAGGGAAGAAGCTACCGTAAAGCTCATCCTCGATTGCCTCTACGATGTCGGATCAGTCAACCTGATCAACAAAAAGTTTCAGTCTCGCTCCCTCAACTGGATGATGAAATCAATTGCCCGTATGTCTAAACCAGCCTTCAGAGTTGTTGCTCTGCGCTGGTTTAAGAAGAATTGTCCAGAACTGATTACTAAGTGGCTGGGGGAGCAAGTGCAAGGCAGCAGCGAGTAGGGAGTAGGGAGTAGGGAGTAGGGAGTAGGGAGTCGGGAGTAGGGGGAATAAAATTGAGTGTACCTGATAAGTACGAGAAACGCCTTTATGCGTAAGTCCTGAAAAGTTTACCGCTGGCTCAGCCTATCCTGACACCGAACAGCTTTTGAATAAAATAAGCTGACGGCTGAATGCTGACACCTTGAGTTAGGAATTTTCACAAAACCAATAGTTTACAAATCTGGTCAAGCAGTTGACAATTTTCTGCTGATATCAGTCATTCAAAAGCTTTTTTAGCGCGAGTGCGCCCCTAGCATGCTCACAGTTTGTTCACAAAGTTTGATTAATCTTTCATCAGAGCTTAATCAAAGGAGCCGAATTTCTAAGTAAATACTCTGCGCGCGGTCTAAACAACTAGCTGATGCCTAATCTCATGACTATAGAGGGGAGGAGATGGAGAGAGTCAAGCTCGGCAAATGCAAGTTGTTAACAAGGCCAATGCTACCAGATTTGCTCTAAAAACTCTGATTTCAAACTAAGGAGAACGTTGATGAACACACAATCAGAAACTGCCATTAAGCACAGTGATGTAATCAACCAGATAGTACTGAATCGCCAAAACACCGAAGAAATTGGTCGGGTAGCTGAGCTGTGGCTCGACCCAATTGCTCACCAAGTTTTGGGTTTGGTTTGCAAGTCAGGACTGCTCGGTCACAAAAAACGGTCATTTACTTGGGCAGAAATTGAGACGATTGGCTCCGACAGCATTCTAGTTTACCTTGGCTCGGAAACCACAGCGAAAAAACCGGAATCTGTGGAATCGATTGTGGGACATCAGTTGTGGACGGACGGAGGGAATCAGGCAGGTACTTTGATGGACTATCGATTCGACCCCAACACGGGGAAGGTAGTTGAGTATATCTTTGGATCCAAGGGCTGGCGTGGTCTCACTGATGGCTCCTACCGACTTCCCCCTGTCGCGATCGCTAGTGTGGGCGGTAAACGAGTGATGGCGATCGAGGCGATGGTGCAAAAGGCTGAGCAATATACGGGTGGCATCAATCACAAAATTTCTCAGGCGGCTGAATCCTTGAAAGATGACTACGCTAAAACCAAGGAAGATATGGCGGCGCTGGTGAAAGGGACTCAGGGGTTAGCGACTCAAGTGCAAGAAACTACTAAAAAAGTAGCGGGGAATGCTCAAGATAAGTTCTCTGAGGTCGCTGGTCAAGTGCAAGAAACTACTAAAAAAGTAGCGGAGAATACCCAACAGAAGCTCTCTGATGTTGCTGGTCAAGCACAACAGACCACTAAAGAGCTCACTGGTAATGCTCAACAGAAGCTCTCTGAGGTTGCTGGTCAAGCACAACAGACCACTAAAGAGCTCACTGGTAATGCTCAACAGAAGCTCTCTGATGTTGCTGGTCAAGTGCAACAGACTACTAAAAAAGTAGCGGAGAATACCCAAAATAAGTTCTCTGAGGTTGCTGGTCAAGCACAACAGACTACTAAACAGCTAACTGGTAATGCTCAACAGAAGCTCTCTGATATTGCTGGTCAAGTACAACCGAGCAATAAAAAAGTAGCGAAGAATGCCCAAGAGAAGTTTTCTGATATTGCTGGTCAAGCACAACAGACCACTAAACAGCTAACTGGTAATGCTCAACAGAAGCTCTCTGAGGTCGCTGGTCAAATACAACCGACCAATAAAAAAGTAGCGGCCAATGCCCAAGAGAAGTTTTCTGAGATTGCTGCTCAAGTGCAACAAACGGCTAAACAGGTGACTGGTAATACCAAAGAGAAGCTTTCTGATGTCACCACTCAAGTGCAAGAGGCTACTAAAAAAGTAGCGGAGAATAGCCAAGAGAAGTTCTCTGAGGTTGCTGGTCAAGCACAACAGACTACTAAACAGCTGACTGACCAGGCTAAGGAAAAACTAGTTCAAGTAAAGACAAAGTTGCCGAGTGCTGACTCCGCTACTACTACAGACGCTGCTCAGAAAGACAAGACACTCAACCCTAGTTCTGAACCAGAATCTGCCAAAACAGCTCTTAATCACTTAGGACTTACGCAAATCTCTTAATTTAACGCTACTTGTAGGGTGGTAAAAACCTTGCCCACCCTACCCATGGAGTCTGTGCGTAAGTCCTGGCACTAACTGATCTATACAACTGAAAGAGAAAAATACCATGAGACAAGTGGCAATACTGGTAACTAGACAATTTGCAATGGTGCTAAGTATTTTAGCGATCGCATCTTGGTTGTCTCTAGCTACTGATGGTAATGAGAACTCTCAGTCTCAACCGACTCCGAGTTCACCAGAAGCAACTGCACCCCAAACACCAGCAGAAACCGCTGCATCCGAGAGAAAAGAAAAACAGAAGTCTCTGCAGAACATCATCTCTGTGTTAATGATCGCTGATCAGTAATTTCAGCTATTAGCTCTCAGCTATTAGCTCTCAGCTCTCAGCTCTCAGCTCTCAGCTCTCAGCTCTCAGCCGTTGGCTCTCAGCCAATGGCTCAATAGTTACTTAGTAATTACTTAGACCGTGGCAAAAAACCTTTATTTAAGGAGAATTCAAACAATGATGACGACTGACAACAATAGCGATTGTGAATTTCTTCAAGAAGACAGTATATGGTCTGACCTCAGAGCAATAAGAGTTATCAATGGGCTGCAACAGGAGGTGCAATCCCTAGAAGCCTCAGTGAAACGGCTCCAAATCTTGCTGGTGTTAAGTATTGTGATCCTAGGAGGTAGTATTGCTGCTATCAGTCCCCTTGGTGCTATAACTTACAACCAGTTGCAGCAGCAATTTGCACCAGTAAATTCCTGGAAAACCACTCAATAAAACTGGTAATTTTTTGATTAATTATTGACCATTAAAACTAAATAATAAATACTAGAGTATTACTAAATTAATTGTGCCCATTTTTGATCATAAATTACCGACTGCCGACTCCCTAAGCCCTACTCCCGAATTCCAGTTCTCTTTGCTATAAAAAACCAACAATAAATAGTCTCAAATAAAGGCCATGTCTAACAACAATAATCTAAGGAAAATAAGCACGATCAATAATTTTGGTATAGACAACAAACCTCTTTATAACACAGCCCTTCCTGTTGTTACCCCAGTCAATCCTCTTGCTAATCTCCAAGAGCAACATATCGAAGAAGTCGCCGAAGCATTGCTGGAATTTCAAATGACTGCCATGTCCGATAAGAAGAAACAGGAGCAAGAAACAAAGCAGCTACAGAAAAAAATGGGTCGCTTCACCGCTATTTGGATGATTTTAATCTTGATGGTGGGAGCAGCAGGAGCTTGGACAGGATATTTCTTTTATACCCAGCTCAAAGAGCTAACTACACAAATTAATTCAGTCAAAGAGGCTCAGGGAGAATTAGAACTGGCAAAACAAGTTCAACAGCTAGAAAGTCAGCTATCTCAACTCAAAAAGCAAGTGCCATCGAATCTGGCAACTGACTTAGAAGCTAACCAAAAAAAACTTTCAGCACTAGAAAAACAAGTGCAAGGAGTACAAGAAAGCGTTAAGCACCGCCAACAAGCCCTAGTGCTTTTAGCTAACGCTTTTCAAGACTTGGCTACTTTTGATCAGTCTGAGCCTCCTGTGACTGCGACTTCAGGGGAAAATAGTCCAAAAGGTGGCGCTGGAAGTCAATAATTGAGCAAGCTAATGCGCTACGCGCACGCTACGCGAACAGCTATCAGCTATCAGCTATCAGCTTATGCCCATAGGGCACGCTACACCGAACACCTTTTGAATAAAATAAGCTGACCACTGACCGCTGACCGCTGACCTCACAACCCTGCTTTTTCCCGTACCAAAGGCTCGAGAATTGTTAGCAAACTCAAGGGCATCAGCTCTTGACTAAGGGATTGAGCATAGGCAGCACTTAGATAAGCTTGGTACTCTGATTTACCAGCAATATAGGTTTGAAAAAATGCTAAACTCAATGCCTTCATATACTCCTGAGCAATAGTTGGGTCAGGACCAACCACTGCCTCAGGTAAGGGGACATCATCTTCTGATGGGGCGAGGGTGGAAAAGTGGGTTCCTCTCTTGAGCAATACTAGATACTTCTGTAGAGTTGTCAGCCAAGTAAAGGGTTGAATCTGTTCTGGTAACGCTGGCGCTACGGTATCATCACTACCAGCGACTACCATCAGGGGCACTTGAATTTGGCTAAGTTGGGATTTTCCTAAGACTGTGCTAGCAATTGGATTAATTGCGATCGCACCTTTAATCCGTTGATCTGATAACTGATAGTCCTGTGGTGGCAAATCAAAGGCACGACACTGAAGTAGTAGGGATATATTCAAGGTATCCTCATTTAAGGGAGCGCAATCCTTTTGCAATTGCTCAAAATTAATCTCGGCTCCAGCAAGAGCTAAGGATGTGTAACCCCCAAAGGACTGACCCAATACTCCCACCTGTTGCAAATTTAACTGCCCTTTAAAGGAACTTTCTAGTTCATCCAGTAACAACTTGATATCCAGAGGGCGGTTAATAAATTCTGATGGTGGAGCTACCTCTTTGGCAAGACCACTTAACAAAGCCTGTATTTGATCCGCATTACTGCCTGGATGTTCCGGTACAGCCACAGCAAATCCATGGGATGCCAGGTGACGGGCTAAGTACTCAAATGTCTTCCGTTCTGAACCCAGTCCGTGGGAAATAACAATTACTGGTGCTAACCCTTCCCTTGGGGGCTCTGGCAAATACAAATCAACGGGAAACTCTCGCCGACGGCTCAGGTCATCGAAGGTAATGGTTTGCTTAGTATAGCTTACTGAACCGGGTTGCCGTAAGTCTAGGGATAAATCCGATAAACCTCGCTCTGTCTGGGCTGCCGCTTCCTGCTCCGATGCCTGTTCCACTGCTGCAATGGTCATCTGGGTTTGCTGAATCAGCTTCGATAAGTCATCAATAATTTCAAAACCCCGTTGTGAGTTAATCCGAATGCCGTAAGTCGGAAATTCCTGCAACACATTCAAAATCGTCAACCCTTCTGGCTTAAAAGCGGCTTTGATTAAAGCCGCTCGAATAGCATAGAAACCGGGTTGACGAGCTTTGGTTTGAATCACTTCACCTACCCGTTGTAGAACTATTTCCCCTTGAGGTGAATAGAGGAATTGAGCGATCGCTACTGGTGTGACATCAATGGGAGTGATTAAGACCTGCCGCAGTTGTTTGAATTCTTCCGGCTTTATATACCCCGCATAGAAGGCTAAGGATGGCTCAACTTTGCCCACTGTCGCATAAACTTCTAGAGCTGCGATCGGTAGGGAAAACTCGATTGGACCATAGGAAATATAGATTTTCTCTGCTGCCTCAACTGGTGCAGAAATTATCACTGGAGTGACCAACAATCCTAGATTCAGCACCAGCCACCCTAGTCTAGTTTTTGGTTTACCTTTTGCGAATCTTAACATATAGACTTTCCAAATGAGTTGTAAAAAGATATTGTAATTTTTTCTAATACAAAAAACGCTGTATTAGCCACTAATATTAGTTATCTAGAGTTTTAGGTTCCCTAAAGCATTTCATTATTTGTTCACATCTCAAATGGAAATACTATAGCCCAACTCCCGACTCCCGACTCCCTCGGTGCGCTTTCCGTGATGGCGAGCAATCCCTTGACCGTAGGTCACGCGGGGCGCGTTCGCCATCATGGGTCGCACCGCTCCCGACTCCCGACTCCCTACTCCCTAGTGCTGAGTCGGGCAAGACATTTGTATTATGTAATAACGATTTGTCAATTTTTGATGACATTTAGGGATATATTAAATAGACTGGGATTATGTTATAGCGAAGATTTGTGGTAGAGTGAATAACTCTAGCCAAGATTCAAGCTTGTTTTCCTAAAAAATACTAACTAGTTTTTTAGTATTTTTTGGGAGACTAGCTATGATAATTTAAAATAAATAGGATAGCGTCTTAACAGGGTGCATCTTAACAAAAACTGGGGAGCTTAATGGTGCTCATTCCCGTAAAATAGTACATTTTTTGGGGCAATTGTGTGTAGCACTGTGGCTAGGGTAAACTAGTTTACTCATTGAATATAGAACATGAATACATTAAAAGGACGCGATTTTCTAGGCTTAACAGACCTCAGTGCTAGTGACATTCAGGAACTATTGGATAAAGCCACTCAGTTAAAAAAAGGTCAGTGGACTCCTAGGTGCAATAAGGTTTTGGGATTATTGTTTTATAAGGCTTCCACACGGACACGGGTCAGTTTTTCCGTAGCTATGTACCAACTAGGGGGTCAGGTGATTGACTTAAATCCCAATGTCACCCAAGTTGGTCGTGGAGAACCGGTAGTAGATACAGCGCGAGTGTTAGATCGGTACTTGGATATTCTAGCAATTCGTACCTTTGAGCAAAAACAGTTGGAAACCTTTGCCGACTATGCCCAGATTCCGATTATTAATGCTTTGACTGATTGGGAGCATCCCTGTCAAATTTTAGCCGATTTGTTAACGATTCAGGAATGCTTTGGAACACTGGCTGGTTTGACATTGACTTATGTTGGCGACGGTAATAATGTTGCTCATTCACTAATGTTGGGCTGCGCTCTAATGGGAATGAATGTCAGAGTCGCCACACCACCAGCTTATCAACCTGATAGTGCTATTTGTGAGCTTGCCCTGAAAACTGCAGCTGGCCGCACAGAAGTAATGGTTACCGATGACCCAGTAGCTGCTGCCAAGGAAGCTCACGTACTTTATACTGATGTTTGGGCAAGTATGGGTCAAGAAGCCTCAGCTGAGGAGCGAATTCCAATTTTTAAGCCTTATCAAGTTAATCAACAGTTGTTAGACCATGCCGACCCATCAGCAATCGTACTCCACTGTTTACCCGCTCACCGGGAGGAAGAAATTACAGACCAGGTAATCGAAGGCTCGCAATCCCGTGTTTGGGACCAGGCAGAAAACCGTTTACATGCTCAAAAAGCTTTACTGGTCAGTCTTTTAGGGGTTGATTGAATCCTAAGGGAGTAGGGAGTAGGGAGTAGGGAGTAGGGAATAGGGAATCGGGAATCGGGAATCGGGAATCGGGAATCGGGAATCGGGAATCGGGAATCGGGAATCGGGAATCGGGAATCGGGAATCGGGAATCGGAACCCACCCCTAACCCCCTTTCAAGGGTATGTTTTTTAGATTTGGGCATTCGCCTAGTGGGACTAAGCGCGATAATTCAAGGCATAAATAGTGCTATGCTATAATATAGGGTAAGTTTTTTAGGTTGGTTACTTTTTCCCTCCAATCCCATGAAAGAAACTGTTTCCACAGCAATGCCCCCGTGCTTCGATAGATGGTGTCAGCGTTTTGACGATATCTTCCGAACTAAANCAGAACTGATTGGGGCAGCAGTTCCAGAGCTTCAAAGCTATTTGGGATAGCTGGCGGTTTGATTTCCATGGTTCTACACTACTACTCATCCTTCCCTTTTTGTCAACCCCATCACCTGAATGCTTACGTCAAAAGAGCATCTGTTTTACCGGTTGAACTGGTGCCTTGGAATTGTGAGTCAAGTCAATCAAGGTCTGGGTCTGACCAGATTGATAAACGTACTCAATGGCACGCTGATCTACAAGCTAAACTAAACAATTTAGACAATTGGGCTGATGGCTTGGAAGCGATCGCATCATACTATCGAGAGTTTGGTACTGGACTTTTTGCTGACTATCAAGGATTTCGTTGGCAATCCGGTCAGTTGCTTGGTGTTGCTAATCCCGATCCGATTAGACTCAGTGAGCTGGTGGGCTATGAATTGGCACGGACGCAATTGCTCAAGAATACAGAATTTCTGCTGAAAGGCTACCGAGCCCTGAATGTATTACTTTACGGTAGTCGCGGTTCAGGTAAGTCTTCTTTGGTCAAGGCGTTGTTAAATGAATACGGTGAGCAGGGATTGCGAATTATTGAAGTCCCGAAATCAGAGATGATCGATTTACCGGTAATTACCGAACAATTGCGAGACCAGCCTCAAAAATTTATTATCTTTATCGATGATTTATCCTTTGAAGAGGATAATGATTCCTACAAAGCTTTAAAGGTAATCTTGGAAGGGAATTTAACAGCACGACCTGACAATGTTGTGGTTTACGCCACCTCTAATCGACGACACTTGATTCGAGAATTCTTTGAAGACCGTCCCCGTCCTAGCAATGAAGAGGTCCATGGTTGGGATACGGTTCACGAGAAACTGTCCTTTAGCGATCGCTTTGGCTTAACCCTAACCTTTGAGAAAGCTGACCAGAAAACCTACCTCAAGATTGTCCAACATCTAGCTACCCTAGCCCAAATCCCCCTTGAGCCTAGTGAGATCAGACCTCGTGCCTTACAGTGGGCAATCCGAGCCAATGGTTTCTCTGGTAGGACAGCACGACAATTTATTGATTTTTTACAAGCAGAGGAAGTGGGGAGCAGGGAGCAGGGAGCAGGGAGCAGGGAGCAGGGAGCAGGGATCTAGATGTAGGGTGGGCACATTAACTCAGCTTGCCAATTCTGTAGCTAGCTACTGCCCACCTACTCACAATCAATTCATTCAACTATGCAGGGCTCATTATTAGATCACACTTATCAGATTTGTTCCAAAAATAACCTTATTTATTTAATTAACTTGCCAAACTCCCGACTCCCGATTCCCTACTCCCGATTCCCGATTCCCTACTCCCTACTCCCTACTCCCTACTCCCTCTGCTATCATCAATTATCCATGGGAAAAGCCCCTGGTCGCACGCTGATTAATTTGGTCTTACCGTTACGAAGCACTTCCACCTCTAACTGGGCACCAACCTCTGAGGCTTCGACACCCTGCTGAACCTCAGTGGCATTTTTTACTGGTTTCGACGCAACGGTTTTAATGATATCTCCTTGTTTGAAACCAGCTCTCTGAGCGGGGGAGCCTGGCACCACCCGGACGATTAAAACCCCATCATCTTGGGTGACTTTCAGGTCAAAGTCTTGGTCTTGATTAATTTTTTCTCTCAAGTCTGGGGTCAAGGTCACCATCTGAATGCCTAGGTAAGGATGCTCAACTTTACCTTTAGAAAATAGTTGATTGGCAATCCGTTCCGCAGTTTCCACGGGGATAGCAAACCCTAAGCCTTGGGCATTGGCTCGAATAGCAGTGTTAATCCCAACCACTTCACCAGTGGCATTCAACAACGGACCACCAGAATTACCAGGGTTAATGGCGGCATCAGTTTGGATAAAGCTGACCCGTTTTTCAGGAACCCCGACTTGGGAACTGGAGCGCCCTAAGGCACTGATGATACCAACGGTTACAGTATTATCTAAACCGAGGGGATTACCAATAGCGATCGCCCATTCTCCTGGGGTCAAATTCTCAGCTTTACCCAAGTTGACTGTGGGCAAGTCCGTTGCTTCAATTTTGACTACCGCTACATCGGTGACTGGGTCAGTGCCCACTACTTGACCATCAAAGCTGCGACCGTCTTTTAGGGTGACTTTAACTTCCTCTGTGCCTTCTACAACGTGGGCATTGGTGATCAAGCGTCCATCGGAGCTGAGGATAAACCCTGAGCCGGTGCCTTGCTCGATGCGCTGTTTTGGCATAGGCAGGTCATCCCCAAAAAAGCGCCTAAAGAAGGGATTGTGGAACGGTTGTGGGATATCCCGTGATACCTGACGGGCTGCATCGATTCTCACCACTGCCGGACCTACTTTTTCTACGGCTTTAGCAATGAAATTCAGGTTTCTCTGGGGTGTAACACTTGATCGTTGTGGCGTGAATGGTTGTAATACTGCTGGAACGATTTGTGGGCGTCTGATTACCTCTTGCTCTGCCATGAGATAGCGACTACCCAAAACCCCTGCACCTCCGCCCAAGCCCAGCAATGTCAGATAAACGGTTAGCTGCTTTAGGGATAAACTCATGGTTCTAGAATTTTCAATAATTGCTTTTGAGGTCCATATACTTACACTTTACTTAAAAATGAGAAGTGTTGACCGAAGAATATTGTGTAGTTACGTGAAATAGCGGGTGGGGAGTGTGGGAGTTGTGGGGTGTAGGGTGTGGGGTGTGGGGTGTGGTAATAAGATAGGGTAATCTTATATTATAGCGCTATTGTTTCGTTGTTGGGTTGAGAATGCGATCGCATAAGCGCGGAAGCTGAGGCCGTAGGCCACGCTTTGCGAACGCTTCATCGTGTAGGGTGACCAAAGGTCAATCGCTTCCTGTGAATTAGAATTTATTTTGATCACTGATCATTTTTATGCATAAATCGCGCAAAATCGCAAATTTATTCCGAATATACCTAAAAACTTAGGTATTATTAAGGTTGTCGCGCACATTCTCCAGATTATCACGAAAGGTCACCGTTTTAGGATGATTTGACCCTAACTTCCGTTCTGCAATCTCCAATGCCTGGACATAGAGGGGTTCTGCTTCATGGTACTTCCCCTGAGCATAGTAGAGTGCAGCCAGGTTGTTGAGACTTTCGGCCACATGGGGATGGTCACCACCCAGCAGCTGCTTTTTCATCTCCAATGCTTGGAAACAGAGGGGTTCGGCCTGATCATAGCGACCCCTTGAGTGGTAGAGTAATGCGAGGTTGTTGAGACTTTCGGCCACATGGGGATGGTACTGACCCAGCAGCTGCTTTCTGATATCCAATGCCTCGACAAAGAGGGGTTCTGCTTCATCAGAGTGCCCCTGAACATGGTAGAGTAATGCGAGGTTGTTGAGACTTTCGGCCACATGGGGATGGTTCTCACCCAGCACCTTTCTCATCTTCAAAGCCTGGACAAAGAGAGGTTCTGCCTCATGATAGCGCCCCTGATTATAGTAGAGTAATCCCAGGTTGTTGAAACTTTTAACCACATCGGGATGATCCTGGCCTAGCAGCTTCTTTCTCATCTCCAAAGCCTGGACAAAGAGGGGTTCTGCCTCAGGGTACCTTCCCTGATCATCGTAGAGTATTCCCAGGTTGTTGAGACTGGTGGCTACATCCGGATGTTCCTCACCCCGCCACTGCTTTGTCATCTCCAAGGCTTGGAGCAAGATAGGTTCTGCTTCATGGTAGCGACCCTGAGCATGGTAGATTAATCCCAGATTGTTGAGAGTGGTGGATAGTTCGAGATCTTCCTCACCTAACAGCTGATTTTTCATCTCTAAACACTGAAGCAAGAGGAGTTCTGCTTCATGGTAGCGCCCCATTGACCAGTAGAGTAATGCCAGGTCGTTGAGACTGGTGGCTACATGCGGATGTTCCTCACCCAGGCGGCTTCTGCTTATCTCTAAACATTGGGTAAACCACGGTTCAGCCTGATCATAGCTACCTTGACCCTCATACAATCTTCCTAAGCCAAGAAAGGGCCAGATTAAATCTTCATCCCTGAGCCAGTCAGTTAGAGCTGTAGCAGCTTCGACTAAATGAAGGATGGCGGGGGTAACTTCTGCAATGATTCCCTGATTTGGCATATAAGGAATTTCTTTGGCAACAGCCACCATTGTTTGACAAAAGCTTTGCTTGTAGGTATCCGCCTCTGGTAATTGAGCCAGCTTGGTCAGGAAAAATTCTCGAATTAGTTGATGAAGTCGATAGGTTTTATGTTCGCTCAGTTGCAAGAGATTACGATTGACCAGAAAGCGATTACGTAACTCCTCCAATTCTTCTTGTTCTTCTTCCCAGTCATCTTCATCTTCAGTTTCGATAACACACTTCTCTACCAGGAACCAATCAAAAGGAGCTTGAGCAAACAGACTCAAACGACATCCCAACTGCTGGGCTTCTAGTGGCAACTCCTGCCACGATAATTCAAATGCTGCTGCTACTCCCAACTGGGCTGTCATTTGCCCTTGTTCTTCTTGAGAAAGTAATGCCTTTGCTGCTAACTTGTTCTTTTCTAAACGTTTCTGAACCTTAGCAATGGTTACACTCTGATGTATATCTAAATATCGTCCGACTAACTCTAAACCCAAGGGCAAATAACCCAACCATTCACATAAGGCTTCTGCTTCGTTTAGTTCGTTATCGATGCGCTCTTTTCCAACAAGGGATTCCAATAATTTTAATGCTGCTTCTGGGGATAATACATCCAAGTCAATTCGTCGGTAAGAAGCCCCTGGCCGCTGACGACTGGTGACCAGTACTTTGAAACGGGATTGGGCTGGAGGTAAATAGGGTTCAATTTTATTTTTGTAGTCCTTGCCGAAATAAGGCACATCATCCAGCACGATCAATGCTGTTCCCTCTGGCCAATGCCCCCAGCAGTATTCTACCTGTTCGTTGAACTGTAGTTCATCTGGAATCGTTAATCCTAATTTAGTACGCGCAAAACTAACAAGTTGAGTCCCGAGATCTGCACCGCGCACCGATAACCAGCAGCTACCACCAGGGTAGTTTTCCTGATATCTAAGTGCATATTGTAGAGCTAACTCGGTTTTGCCAACACCGCCCATTCCGGCAATGGCACAAATTGCTAATCGATCGGTCTGTTGAAGTTCCCGATGGAGCTGCTCAAGTTGATCTTCCCTGCCCACAAAGTGGGGAGTGCCACGATTAGTAATGTTAGTGGGGGGATTTAACTTTGTCCGTTCCCGGTCGGACGACTCCAGCTAATGCTCATGAATAGGAATCTCGCCAACATAAACTGTTCCGTTGCTATAATCTTTTAGGTGTACAGGAGTTTTGAGGCATTCCTTGATAAATTTCCTGACACCAAGATAGACCAGACTGTTTTGAGACTCTGGTTTGCATAGGTCAATATGATTCTTTGGTATGGCAAACGGCTTCACTCCTTCAATGCCTGGGTTGGCACTATCCTCGTCTACAACCAAAATCCCCTTTAGCTTCTGGGTCTCATAATAGACGTTTGTGGCAATTCCTAAACTCCGAACGTTTTGTCGATACCACTCATTTAATTTCCGTAACTGAGGGGCATGAGCTTTTAGTTCGTTAACGCTTACTGTAGTTCGTGCCAAAATGCGAATATTATCAATTAATTTAGCTAGATGAGCCCCAGTGTGGGGAGTACCCAGAAATACAATCCCTTTAGTCTGCTCAACAATACCTTTATATTGATCAAAATTATGAGCACTACTAAGCATCTCTTTAACTATAAGCCCGCCCAGACTGTGAGTAATAAATACCAATGGACGCTTACCCAGCTTACAGCTGTCTAACCAACCTAATAAATTACTGGCTTGATCGAAAAGGGGCATACTGCTGTTGCTTTTCCAGTTTGTCCCTTCAGCGTTATACCCAAAAGACCAGATATTAAGACCTAGCTGATCTTGTCCTAACCAAACTGGCCAGAAGTCATCATCATCTTGTTTTCCCTTAGGATGCCACGTGCTTCTAGCATCCCCTCCCAGCCCGTGAACAAATACCACATCCGCACTAGCAAGTGAGTTCTGGTGGCTTGAGATTTTTATCAAGCCCGTTAAATTACTCAACGATTAGCCTCCAGTTAATTATATAGCATTAACCAGTAGATGCATAAAACCCAATCTATATATAGTTTAACACAGGAAAATATAGGTAGTCGGGAGTCGGGAGTCGGGAGTCGGGAGTCGGGAATCGGGAACAAAAACTATCATAATTCATTGAGGATTAGTAGAATTTTTTTTTCGGATATCTTTCCAAGTTTGTCCGATTTAATGTTTCCATGTATCTCGATACAATTACTCCAAAAAAACGCGATTCTTTCAAAGATACCCTACGGGATTCTATTTCAAAATTTCCCCTCTATTCCCGATTCCCGATTCCCGATTCTTAATTATTAATTCTCAATTCTGTACATTTTCTTTCAATACCCTCTCAGAAAATAATTTCTAAAATCCCTTGACAATTTATACTATAATCGTTATGATTATAGTATAAACTTCAAACAAAGGTTTTAACGATGACTGAAGAGTTTATCCCAAACGAAAACAACAATCCTGAAGAGATTACTCCCGCTAATACTCCTCAGGAACCTTCTCCAAAAAAATACCCAGTTAAGCACATTTTAAAAGGATCACGTAAAGCCATAATGAAGACCATGCATACCCTATATGCGCTGCGTTACGCGGAAATCTCCGAGTGGAGCCCCCTTCAGCCCACTGGCATCCCAGGCGAATTCATCACGATGATGACCAAATACCTGATTATCGATTAAACTAATTTAGGGGGGGTAACCCCCCTGGCCGAAACATTAGGTCTCATGACATGGGATTGTGTTTAGGTTTGGTTGAAAAATTGTAGTCATCATCAAAACCTCTAGCCGTGGAAAAGATTTCTGCGGCTATTTTTTTTGGGAAGTTGAAGGTTGAAGGTTATTAAGGTTGAAGGTTAGGGTGTTTAAGGTTGAAGGTTAGGATGTTTAAGGTTGAAGGTTAGGATGTTTAAGGTTGAAGGTTAGGATGTTTAAGGTTGAAGGTTAGGATGTTTAAGGTTGAAGGTTAGGATGTTGAAGGTTGAAGGTTAGGATGTTTAAGATTAGGATGTTGAAGGTTGAAGGTTATGATGTTTAAGGTTATTAAGGTTGAATTTTGTTCGCCTTTGGTCTTTCAGTAGGGTATAGTAATCAGTTTAGGAATTGTGAGAATTGTTGATGCCATTTCCCTACTCCCTACTCCCTACTCCCTACTCCCTACTCCCTGTTCCCTGTTCCCTGTTCCCTATTCCCTTGACTTGATAAGCTTTAGCGGAAGCTCTCAGCCAAATGAATGCTCCGGTAGCGAAGGGAATTAGTAAAAAAAGGGTACCAAATGTCAAGGGATGTTCTCTGACATATTCGCTGTAAACCATCACTGCTATTGCTGAGCCACAATAAATTAACCCACACAGGGGAATAGCAATCACTAGTAAAGCAAATTTAGTGTCTTTATCCATAGGAGTTTCAGTAGTTTTTATTGTTTTACTTAAGCTGTCAGCAATCAGCTATCAGCTATCAGCATATGCTTACATCAATTTTCATTAATCTCGAACTATTAAATTCTACTGAACGAGGTTGATGTTAAGCTGACGGCTGACGGCTGACGGCTGACGGCTGACGGCTGACCACTGACCACTGACCGCTGACTGCTGACTGCTTACTTCTTAACACATCGATAAAGTTTATAACTATATTGACCAGCCCACTTTCGAGAGCGCTTTTCTCGAAAGCATTGCTGAGAGTCTAGGTCAATTTTGGTACGGAAATTGACTAACCATAAATCTAGTGGTCGTGGCAATTCATTTAATTGTTGTTGTAATTGTTGGACAGCATCTTCGTAACTAAAACTATTCCGGTCACGAGCTACTAAGAAAAATTGGGGAAAATCCCTGGAATTACCATGAGAACCATTAGCAACAGCCATACCTTTCAATCCCCAAGCTAATCCGATCATGCGCCCGGTCTGTCCATGGTGTTTGTAGGTGGTTGCGATCGCAACCGGTGCTTCACTTGCTTGGTTAATAATAGACACTAATAGATCCGGGCGCTCGTTTTGAAGATAACCAAGATTCGAGACTGTCACTAATCCACCCAACAGCCCAATCAACCATACCGCTACAACTATCCTTCTGCCAAAGTAAGACTTATAGCCTTTTTCAGATGAATTGACCTCACTGCCTTTAGCTGCAAGCCCCCTAAATCCCCCAATTCTGGGGGACTTTGACTCAATTTCCCCCCCAAGCGAGCAATCCCTCGCTTGGGGGGTTAGGGGAGCGGAATTTGCTGTATACCCTTTGTCATCCCGATCAGGTACATCGAATTTTGTCCCATTTCCCTGCTCCCTGCTCCCTGCTCCCTGCTCCCTGTTCCCTATTCCGTACTCTTTCCCCCCCTTATTAAGGGGGGTTAGGGGGGATCCCTTGAAAACTGCAACAAGTCTAATCTGATTCCAACAACCACCTAAGCTTGCTGCCACCAAGAGGATCACTGCTGGAAAGTAGACGAAGTGAAAACGAGGGGCTGTGCTTAAATCTATACCGAAACCCCAGGTCAAGACTAAACATAACCCAATTGCTGCCAAGACATACTCCCTTAGGATTGTGATAGCGAAACGGTTATGGTGATCGAGTTGCTGTAATTTCAGTCCATAGCGGAGACGGGATACTATCCAAATCACTAGGATTAAAGTAACTATACCGGAAACAATAATAATTCCTAGGGATAGGTCATAGAAAGAAGAAGGTAGCAGTAACACCATACTGAACAGCCATAGTAAGAATCGTCCTATGGGTTCAATCCATCGTGCGATCGCATTTTGGCTATAAATCCATTGGGTAGGGGGACTATCATGAATGGCTTGTAAGGCCGGTATCCACACTAAACATCCCGCTAAGGAACCCATAGCTACTCCATAAATCCGCCACCAGTAAGGTTTTATGAAAGCTAGTCGGTCTTGCTGAGTTTCTCGCCAAGCTTGTCCCAATAATGCGATCGCTTCCGCAGCTAAGGTCAGGATAAAAAAATAATGGGTAGCAATCCCCAGACTATTCACTCCCACCCACCCTAACCCTAGCCAACTGGGCAACCGTTCACCACGGTCGATTAACTCTACCGCTTTCACCAAGCAACCCAGAGATGCTATCACTAGCAAAATAGCCAGAGTATAATGACGAGCCTGTTGAGCTAGGAAAATCCCGAAAGGGGAAACAGCCATCATTGCTGCTGCTATGTGACCTACCAATAGTGAGCGAAAGGCTAGCCGACCTAGGCAAAAGATAGCGGGAATCGAGATTACTCCCAATAAGGCAGAAAGCGATCGCACTGCCCAAATGGAAACCATACCATCCTCTAATCGGAATAGTTTCAGCCACAGATGGGTCAGAGCAAAATAAACTGGGGGATGGGTACTTTCCCTTAATAAATAATGAATAACATCACTAATGCCAGCATCAGGAGACGGTTTCAGTGGGCTTAATAGCGTTTCTACTCCCATAAACTGATTCAGAGGTAACGAGTAAAAACTGTTGCCCAAGCTAAATACTGTTGTGGCACATTCATCAGTCCAAGGAGGTAAAACCCCTAGACCAGCAAAGCGCAGCAAAGCCCCAATCGTAATCCACAGCAGTAGTAATAAAACAGTTTGGGATTTTTTTAAGTACATAAAGGAAAGGGAATCGGGAACAGGGAACAGGGAATCGGGAACAGGGAATCGGGAATCGGGAATCGGGAATCGGGAATCGGGAATCGGGAATGATTTAGCTTATTAATTTCAATTATTTACAATTTTTATTAACTCTTATTTAAACCTTTTTTGCTTAATAAAACACGTATTTAAAAATTGATTTTATGGTAATTAAACAGTTTAAATAACCCTTATTTTTAACAATTTATATAACGTTTTTTAAGCTGATCAGCTACATTCAATTTTATTACCCCGACTCCCGACTCCCGACTCCCGACTCCCGACTCCCGACTCCCGACTCCCCATCTCCCCATCTCCCCATCTCCCCATTTCCCTACTCCCGACTCCCTACTCCCTACTCCCTGTTCCCTATTCCCTATTCCCTCAACGACTAAATAACCGTAAAATTATCCACATTACCAAAGTAGCGATCGCACCAGTGAGAATACTCCAGGCAAAAGCTGGTGTCAAGATAAAGATAGTATTGTTATCAGGGGGTTGTTGTTTAACTAGGACAGTAGCGGTAATGCTACTAGTTGCTACTCCCACGCCAGCTAGAGCAATGCTTTGGTGTAAGCTGCGATTACTCTGAGTTTGGTAAGTTTGGGTCATGCCATCTACTGTCCGAATTAGATTTTCTAGTAAGGTTAAACCAGACTTTAATCTGCCATGCTCCATCTCCAATTGTTGCAGATATTGGCTAGCTGCTAAATCCCTAAACTCTCCCAGAATGTGCCAATCACTCCGTTGATAAACCTGTTTTAATTTAATCAATCGTTGTTGGTAATCTTCGATATTGGTTTTAATGGTTTGGGTTTGGGAATCCAGCCTCCCTAAATTAGTAGCATAACGAGACAATAGGTTGAGATTATTGCTTAGTATTTCCCTTAATTTGACTGTATTTTGGGGTAACATACTGATCTGATCAATAGTACTTTTAACTGAGACTAGATCAGCTTTAAGTTCTGCTAGTGGTCTGTTAATTTCACCATAAGCCCAAAGAATTTTGTTACGATAATACAATAGGTAAATTAAGTCTATATAAATGCCAGTAATGGTGTCGATGATAGAATCAATAGACCGCTTTTTGGGAAACAACCAGATTAACAAATGATGGTTGTGCTTGATCGCTTCTGGCTCTGACCAATCGGCGGGAGGACGCCAAAATTCAAATAAAGTCCCCCCTAGCACTTTGCCTTGGGCTTGGAAGTCTCTTGACCAGTCGGATTGAGACACCAGTTGCTTGTAGCATTCTAGGGCAATTTGTGTAGGGTCTTGATCACGGTCACACAGTTGACCCCACATGATCCAAGTTTGACCAATTGCTCCAGGTTGGTGATTGATGTGGGCAAGAATTTCCCCTTGGATTTTCTTAATATTTGTAATGGGTTGGGGGGAATGGTTTGATTGTCTGATACCATCAGCATAGACTCCGGAACAGTTCACCTGAAGGGCGTAAGTGTTACCAATTTGGATAGGGTAGTAGTAGCCTTCCAAAGGACGCTCGAAATGCTTGACCACATCAGCACCCAATAGTTCCACCAACCTAGATTCTGAGCGCTCTGCCTGTTTCAGCTTAGCCAGTAACGTTGGCTCTAGGATCAGGTCTGATTCATCACCCTCGGCATGACCATAGATTCTTTGCCAGAATCGTTCACGGTTGTGATCAATAATTTCCGGGTCTTGCCCTAGACCTTCCCGTAGATCGTAGAGGAATAGGTCAAGATTAGGGTATACTATTTTGCTTAGGTCAGACATTGGCTTACCCTTTCATCAGGATAGTAACAAGGATAGTAACACTGTCACCTATTCCCAACCCTCTCATGAAGTGTAGCTAAGCGCCACCCTACGGGGAAACAGCTAGCCTCTATGCTAGAAAAGAAAAGAATCATCTGGTATCAGGTAAGGTATTCCCGATTAAATTACCTATCGCTGGTAGCCAAAAGCCTTGCCCTAGACTAGTGTTTGACCTTTGACCTTTGATTTTTCTCTTGCTTAACACGTTGCTCAAGCATAAATAGGAAAATGCATGAATCAGCTCAACAACGCCTTCACCCTATTCTTGAGTTTGTTGGTTGAAGCAACACCTTTTTTGCTACTGGGGGTTATTCTCTCCAGCTTATTGCTGTTTTTTGTGGATGAGCGCAAGCTAATTGCTAGTATGCCTCGCCACCCCTTTCTAGGAGCAGTTTTTGGTAGTTGTGTCGGCTTTTTGTTCCCAGTGTGTGAGTGTGGTAATGTGCCAGTGGCTAGGCGGTTGCTGAGCCAGGGAGCACCAGCACCAGTAGCAATTGGGTTTTTGCTCGCAGCCCCAACCATCAATCCTGTAGTAATTTGGTCAACTTGGGTAGCCTTTCGAGACCAGCCGGAAATCTGGGTATTGCGAATTTTATTTTCCTTAAGTATTTCCATCTTTATCGGCTGTGTCTTCAGTACTCAGAAAGACTTAGGCCCCCTACTGCAACGAGCAGTGTTTCGCTCTAGACCAAGGAAATTTGCTGAGGATAAGCCAGCATTACTACAATCAGGCTCATATTTACTCGGTCAATCTGGTACACCTTTGCCCTTAGACGCTAATGTCTTAAACACACCCGTTAGCCAGAACATAAATACTAAACCCTTATCTGATCGACTACAGCTCTTTGTCGAAAATGCTATACAAGAGTTTCGGGAGCTAGGCTCAATCCTAGTTTTAGGTAGTGCGATCGCAGCCATCATTCAAGTCGTTATCCCCCGTGATATTATCATTAGCCTCGGTCAAGGACCAGTGATGTCTATTTTGGCCATGATGCTATTGGCCGCTGTAGTATCCATCTGTTCCACTGTCGATGCATTTTTTGCCCTCGCCTTTGCCTCAACCTTCACCAGTGGCTCGTTGTTAGCATTTCTAATCTTCGGACCAATGATTGACATCAAAGCCATCGGTTTACTGTTATCAGTATTTAAAACCAAGTCAATCATTTACCTATTTCTAATAGCAGGACAATTAACATTTTTATTGACTTTGTTTATTAATTTGTATGTTAGTTAGGGAGTAGGGAGTAGGGAGTAGGGAGTAGGGAACAGGGAACAGGGAGTAGGGAGTAGGGAGTAGGGAGTAGGGAGTAGGGAGTAGGGAATCGGGAATCGGGAATCGGGAATCGGGAATCGGGAATCGGGAATCGGGAATCGGGAAAAAATCCTGTGTACCTGATTATGGAATTAAATTATGAAGGATGAATTATTAAGGATGAAGGGTCACGAGTAATTTTAACAGAAGTGTTGAATCCAGTAATAAAGGTTTCCCAAAATGTCTCACCTATCCCCACAATCCCCGCGCCCCCGCCTCAATCTCTTAACCCCGACTCCCGACTCCCGACTCCCGATTCCCGACTCCCGACTCCCGACTCCCGACTCCCTAGATTAAATTTTAAATCTTCCTAAAATCCATTAGCTTGTTAATGATGAATCCATCTAACCATTCAGGACGTTTGTCCAGAAAAAGTTCTTACAGAAGAAACTGGTCAATCCCTCTTTTAGAAGTAATTGCTTTAGCGTTATGGGGAGTTTTATTGTTGAAATCCTGGCTAACTGGTGAGTTAAGTTTGTTAATTCATCCCAATTACTTTAGCTTGGTAGTTATCACTGGTATAATTTTATTGTTAATATCCGGGTTGAGGTTATCCCAACTGCTGAAGTTAGAGCGTCAACACCGATTAGGTAAGGCAGTAACTAGGCCAGCTGTTCAACATACAACCTTATTTCCCCCTAGTTGGAGTAGTGGCTTCCTAATCGCTACGGCAATGGTTGGTTTAATTGTGACACCCAAAGCATTTACTAGCCAAACCGCCCTACACCGGGGTATTGCCGACTCCCCCACCATAACGCGATCGCAACCGCAATCCTTCCGCAGTGCTAGCAATCCTGAAAAGCGCACCCTAATTGAATGGATCAAGCTTTTGAATGTTTATCCTGAACCAGATGCCTATACCGGTCAAAAAGTCAAAGTCGATGGTTTTGTCGTAATTGCTCCTAATCTCCCTCCAGACCATCTCTTAATTTCCCGGTTTGTGATTACCTGTTGTGCTGCTGACGCTTATCCTTTAGGTTTGCCCGTAAAACTAACTGAAAACCGTAATGATTATCCGTCTGATACTTGGATAGAGGTTGAAGGTAACATGATTACAGAAACCCTGGATGATAAACGCCAGCTGGTTATTGAAGCAACTGCAATTAAGAAAATTCCGGAACCGGAAAATCCTTATTATTACTAAACTTTAGGGAGTAGGGAGTAGGGAGTAGGGAGTAGGGAATCGGGAATCGGGAATCGGGAATCGGGAATCGGGAATCGGGAATCGGATTTGTGAACATTGAATTTAAAATTTACCTAAATTCTCACCATCTGGCATTGCTGAATTAAGGAATGAATGCGCGATAATCTGGTTTTATTAAAGCCCCCTAAATCCCCCAATTCTGGGGGACTTTAAGAGTTTTGTTCCCCCCAAAATTGGGGGGCTAGGGGGGCGAAACCATACCCAGAATCAGCAACGCCCCCCATCTCCCCATCTCCCCATCTCCACACTACATTTCCCCACACTTTCCAGACAGCCGCCAAGACCCATCCGGTGTCACTGTAGTTGGATTAGCGGTCAGAAAGATATTGCCTTCAGCATCAATCATCAAGCCTTGAGCTTCTATAATCCGTTTTGGCTTAGGGGTAGTGGGGGGTTTAACGGGGGGTTTCACCAATGCCGTACGGGAGCGATACCGTCCACGAGCAGTGGGACGGCGTATATCTTCCCAATTGCTATTGCTGCTGATTTCACCTGGGCGAGGGGGTAATCCTCCACGTCCAGTATTGATCAACCTACTGCCAGTGCTATTACCCGGTTGACAGCGCTGGTAAAGTTGATCATTGCCTGGTTCCGTTGGTAAGCTGTTTGGTTCGCGCTCCACGAACTCACTGTTAATCTTGAAAGTTACATCACCACTCTCTATACTACCACTGGCATCGATATCATTTTTTTCATCGTCTGGGAAGGCTTTGCGCTCTTTAATATCACCAAAGATGGTGAAGGCCTCGATAGTGATATCACCCCCTTGACCCGTTGGAGCTCTAGTAAGGATATCGCTACCATCAGGAGGAGTTGCGGGAAAGGCAATCAGAAATTCGGTCTTAATATAGATATTGCCGCCCTTGACTTGGAAATCCTTATTTTTAAAAGCCTCAGTAGAAATCTTGCCGCCATCTCGCAGTATGAGCTGATTAGTTGAGATCTTTATGTCTCCACCTTTTATCTCCTTCATACCATCACCCATTGCTGTTTCTAAGACACTACTGAATACACCACTGGGACATATAGGAACCTTGCAAAGCTTGCGATCTATCATCCTTACCCCATTAACGATGACCTGATCCCGTGCCTTAATTGTGACCTGACCCCCATCTCCTTTCCCTTTTGTCTCAGACCTAATGGCACCACCATTGGTGAGGAAAAGTGACCCAGTTTCTATGTAAACATCGCCACCCTTGCCATTACCCTTGTCATTCACCCTACTTAGGATAGAATTAGGACTTTTGTCGAAGGTGACTGTTTCTTTAGCAATAATCGTTACCGAACCCGCATCCCCTATCCCTTGAGTGTTTGATTGCAGGGAGCCATTAGTTAACGAAACCGACCTAGCCTCGATCCTGATGTTGCCAGCTTTACCTTCACCTTTGTTCTCGATACTAGTTATAGCAGTACCACTACTCTCTTGATTCTTGGTGCGAAAGGAAACTTGATCACGGGCAACAATTTTAATATCCCCCGAGTTACCCACTGACTTCTGCCCCTTAGTCTGTCGATCTCCAACTCTGACTTGCAGTTGAGCACCATCAATTAGAAACAAGGAACCGGTGGTAATAGAAATACCACCACTGTTACCTTCAGCCCCTTCTCTGATAATATTTACTAGACCGGTTGCTCGATCAGATATATCCCTATCTTGACCATTTACGAATCGCTCGAAAGTGACTGTCTCATCAGCAACAATGGTAATTTTACCGGCATCTGCATTACCAAACGTACTGGTTTCGATCTGAGCGCCACCTTTGGCATAGAGGGAGCCAGTATCGATAGTAATATCCCCACCCTTTTTGTTGCCAAAGGTGTTGCTAATCATGAAACTTTTGTCAAGGGATAGTTGACCATTTGTAATCAAGGTAATATCCCCCGCTTTCCCAGAAGCAGAAGAAGAATCAATGCGATCGCTTATGTCAATCCCGCCGCGATAATCAATATAGACCGAGCCACCATTCCCTGAAAATCTCTGGCTCTTCAAGGTCTTGAAGTTATTTTTATCCGTACCGTCACCAGTCAGAAGTGAACTAATTTTCAGGGTGTCACTAACTAACGATGGGTTAGCTTGATACTGATTGGTTAACAATACCAGTCCATTCGCTGCTTTAATATCAATCTTGCCAATTTCGATATTTGCACTAGTAGCAGCACTGCCAAAGTTAGGGGCTAGGTTACCACTATCGGTATTTCCTGGAAAACCGCCGAGTAATGTCCAATCTATACCAGCACGAATATCTAGGGTAGGTTGGTTATTGCCATTAATTACTACAGGCGTTCTCCCTTCGTCCGACAAGGTCACATTGGCCAGACTCGCCAAGAACGGATTGGAGTTATCAGGGCTAATCGCATTATCCCCGGTATCGGTAGAGTTAATTTCGATGTCCCCAACGGTAACACTCCCTCCTGCCAAAATATGCAGTGAGGCTCCGGTATAGTTTCCTAAACTGACATCCCCATTAGCCAGAATTATCGGATCATTGGGACTGATGAAATTCCCTGGGTTACCATCCAACTGCTCAATGGTGATATTTCCGCCAACGGTATAGTTAGTATCTCCGGTGATGGGATTTTGCGATCGCAACCGTAAATCGGAACCAGCAAATAAACCACTTAGGACATGGTTCTTTGCTGCAATAGTAATTGACTGATTTCCCTGAATTACCAGCAAACCACCAGAGTACGCTTGAAACGGTTGCGCTACACTATCGGTGATGTTGACTGTATCTTCTGCCAACAGAGTCAAATTCCGACCAGCCTCCAGTTGACCCTGTAAATCCAGATTGCCAGCGGCTAGGGTCAAGTCTTTTCCAGCAGCTAAATTTCCAGCATTTGTAATTGTTGTCCTGGGGTCATACTTACCATACTGCAATCCTGGAGTAATATTAATGGTTAACAGTGGTGGGGCTTGTGGAGATGTGGCACTAAACTCGACCCCATCACCAAATACCAGACTATTGGCAGTAGACGCAAAAAACGAACCAGCGACATCTAATCTGGCCTGGGATCCAAACACAATACCATTGGGATTGAGCACAAACAGATTTGCTGCACCATCTACTCCCAATGTCCCTAGAATATTGGATAGATTCCCCCCGGTTACCCGGGTTAGAATATTTTCGATCCCAGAAGGATTAGCAAAATAAACCCGTTGCAGTTCCCCTACATTAAATTCTTGGAAACTGTGAAATAGGTTAGCACCTCGTGTTGCGCCACCTTCGATCTTATCGGCTATTTCTCCTCTGACAGTGGTATTAGGTATGACCACAGAGGATTCATTACCCAATGTCCCATCCGGAACTATGTCAGCCAAGGCATAGTCGGCCAAAAGACAGTTTCCCGAAATACCTACAGTTACCCCACCCAGAGTGAGCGACATTGCTGTAGCCCAGCCTCCGGTCAGGGTGAGCAATCGCTTTCCTGCACCCATATTCAGTTCAAGTTATTTTTTGCGTTCGCTTTTAGCGGCTCCTAGGTCGGATCGCGTTAGGGTAATTCTATCAGTTCTTGCTTATTCCCGATTCCCGATTCCCGATTCCCGATTGCCGATTGCCGATTGCCGATTGCCGATTCCCGATTCCCTAGGCCAAACGCTATAAATCCCGGCAAGAGAAATAGTGATACCAAGGCTTGGGTGGGCTAGTGGTATCGGTAGGGAAAGAGGTGAGAATGATCGTACCATCGGGACCGGTCATCCAGCCTTGAGCTTCTACAATCCTTTTGCGCTGAGACTTCTGTGGCACAGAATTCTGTTCGGTCGAGGGAGGGTTACTGTCATTGTTATCAATTTCAGTAACGGTTTCATCATCTAGAGTCACCCAATCAGCAATAATGGTTCGACCGATAATCGGGTCGAGGGGACTGGGCGGAATGCCACCGCGTCCAGTAACAATAAATTCACCAAGTTCATCGACTGAGATTTTCCCACTTCTCGGACAGCTAGCAACAATGAGTGATGATGGGTCAGTTAAATTAATTGGTAGTTGATCTAATCCCCGAGAGGGGTCAAGATTGCCCGTTTTGATGGTAACTATTCCTGGACCAGACTCAGAACTGGCATCGATATCATTAGTGCGATTTCCCTCCATGGCTTCGCGCTCCTCAATCAGACGGACATCTTCGGCATCAATGGTGATTTCACCACCTTTTCCCTGTTGAGCTTTGGCAATGATATCGCTACCATCAGGACCAGTTGGGGGAAAGGCAATTAAGAGAGTGTAGCTAGTGTGAGGAGTTTGGGAGTTTTATTAGAATTTCTGCCTAATTTCATACATTGAGATGCACCCAATCCCAATATCCCATTCCAAGCTATCAAAAACCAGAAGAATTTTTAATTTTTAATTTTTAATTATGCCCAGGGGGACTAATCAATCACCCAAAAACCCTTTTTACGCCAATATTGTTCCAACAGTGCTTGCTCCAAATCCTGAGATTCAATCAATTCTTTAGTTACCAAAATTTCTCCTAATTTGATACCAGTTAAAGACTGAATTTCAAGGGCTGTATTGAGTTGAATATGAGAAATAAGTCGTTTACGGACTAGAATTTTACCAAGTTGCATGACTGGGTGCTTTTGTATCAATTAATAATCGAACATTGGTCATTATTCAATTTCCAATTAACTTTGGAAAAATCAAAAAAGACCAATAACATTTGACAAATGATTGTTAAATGAGTTAATCAATAGATGCCCTTGGCTAGCCTCGCCAATCCTGCATAGTCTTTGAACAACCCATTACTTAATCAGGCGCTTTGTAAAAATTTATGAAAAAGGCAAGAGTAAGAATTCAGTAATTCTGTAGTGACCCTATCTGTAGGGTGCGTTATTAACGTACCCTACTACTTGTATAGTTTAGTGCCCAGTTTTGTGTCAGTCCTGAACCGGAAAGCGCACCTGTAGTTAACTTTTGCCTCTTGCCTCTTGCCAATGCCATTGCCCCTAGCCCTATACCATTCACTACACAGGCTTGAGTTCATCACCGTAAGTGAAGGTCGTGAATTTTGGCTATTATCTTGTGATAATCTTCCGTTTTACCCTTTTTTTGATAAATTTCTGCTGATTTTTGAAAATTTGCTAGGGCTTCTTGATGCTTACCTAATTCTCGAAGGCACATCCCACGGTTGTCATAGGCAGCAGCATGGTTGGGGTCAATCTCAATCGCTTCATTCAATTCCAGAATGGCTGCTTGAAATCTGCCCACCAGTACATGGCTAATTCCTCTAAAGTAGTAAAAATTAGCACTTTGAGCATTGGTTTCTTTTGGCTGCTGACGTGGCTTAAAAATTCCCATTGGCTTATCCATTGCTACTTCAATTAGTAGGTAGCTACAAACTACTCAGGAGCTACCGATTTAGATGTTATTGACCAATCCCCAAAATCCCGGCTTTTGGGCATATAAAGATGAGGTTTGAGTCTGGCGTAGTCTGTCTTTGAATACTGGTTTACTGAAAAATCTTGGGCTTTGCTATCAAACCCGCCATAGATTTAAGTCCACAGCTCATAGCTAAGGTCGGTTTCAACCGACTCCAACCCTTTATCCCTAGCGGGATAGCAGCGACACCATAGTTTGTAGGAGTTTTGTCAGTCAATCAGCTCTGAATAACACGTGAATAACAATAGAGGTAATAACCTCTATTACAATTAACGACCAATACGACATACTATCAGGGTAGAGTAACCAATCCCCACGGCACTTATGCCAGGGGCTTTTAGTAGCCCTGTACAATATCTGTTAGAGAACAGGATAAGTACGAACCTCCGGGCAGGGTTACGCTCTGCCCCAATAATTTAATCATCATAGAACCGTTAAAGTCAGCATCCCCATTCCATCCACAGGCACCACATTTGTAGCGCTTTCGAGACCTGTAAGATTTACCCTTAATTGGATGGATGTGTAGGCATTGATGGCATGTCTGGGAAGTATAACGAGGATTAACAAAGATAACTTTTACTCCAGCCTCTAAAGCCTTATATTGTATAAATTCGCGAAGTTGATAGAATGCCCAATTGTTGGATCTTCTTTTTTCAGTTTTAGATCTTGGCTGGAGGTTTGTTCTTTCCCTGATACCTGTCAAATCCTCCAAGGCAATCACTGCCCCTTGAGATTTTGCCGATTCTACGATGGCCTTACTTACATTGTGGTTGACCCAAGTCTGAAAACGTCTTTCTTTACCTGATAGCCGTTTCTGAAGTTGGCGACATTTGCGCCTACTACTTCTTGTGCCCTTCGAGGCTTTGTGCTGAATTTGTTTCCTGACCCTAGCAAATTTGTCTCTAATCTCGTTTACCTGCTTACCAGAAAAACTGTGGTTTTCGCTGGTAACAGCAATATCTGTGCGACCTAAGTCTACCCCAATTACTTTTTTCGTTTTTTGGGGTTTAGGAGCCTTATTTTTTATTTGAATATGGATGTAATATTGACCATCACGATGCTTGCATAACTGAGCCGATGTAGGTTTTCTCCCTTTGAGTTTGCCAATTTGATAATTCCCAATCTCCAAAAGGAATCTCTCTCTACCACCCACTAAAGTTAAGCTAACAGTTTGCTCTTTTTCCCTGTAGCTAAAAATCCTTGAATCATAATCAGCACTAGTGGGACTGAATTTTGATACAGGCTTGTTTTTGTGTTTAGCAGTTTTTCTGTTTGCAGCCACACGTCCACAAACTCTTACTGCTAAATTTGCGCTTAAGTCATAGGTTTCTCTAATGTATTGATAAACCTGAGCTTGTATGGCGTTTTTACTGGTTATGGACGGCTTAACAGCATTATTGGTATAGGTACAAGCATCCGCAAACCCTTCGAGTGTCGCCTCAATTTTATCGGCTTGTTCAGGGGTCGGTTGAATCTTGCAAACTATTGTTAATACTGTGTTTACCATCTCCATCACTTCAAAGGTGACTATATATTTTATTCTACACCAAGATTCTGGATATTCCCGAAGATCTCGCCGCCAACCTCAAGGGTATTGAACCCTTGACCTGCATGTCACGCTGCGCGAACGGTTGGCTCTGGGGGATTATCCCTTCCTATACCTAAAGGCAAGAGCTTCTCATCCCCCGAACCCCCTTTTCTCGGTGAACAGAGAAAAAAGTAATAAGGATAACAAAGAAAAGAAAACGACCGCACTATCAAAGGGATTTATGAGCTAGGCAGATACCCAGTTCAATGGTGTAGGCACCCATGCCACCCAATATAACAGTTCTCAATTGGGTTCGGGAATCGGGAATCGGGAATCGGGAATCGGGAATCGGGAATCGGGAAAAACTCCTGTATAGCTAGCTTTGGGGAGAGATTTGGATTGTGACGAATCACAGTCCAAAAGCTGACAGTTCCAGGATTAAGAGTACCCACAAGGGTACTGTTAAAACCTGAAAAAGCTACGAAACTAGAGGAAGTTGATTAAAGCTTGTTAATTGGAGAGTTCTAAACGACAGCTATGTCAGGATTCAGTCTAGGGCTAACGGGCTAGTGGCAAAGCTACCCTTGTCAGCTATCAGCTGTTGATAGCTGAATACTTACTAATCCTTACTATTATACCTTCAATCACTAAGTCAATCACTAAGTTAATCCCTAACTATTCTGAGGAAACTAGAAATGAGAGAGTTCAATACATTAAGCTTAATGTTAATTATTTATCTGGTTATTTTTATTAGCATTAGCCCTAGAGAAGCCAACAATTTTATTCAATTTATCAATGAAGCCTGGTAATTGGTAATTGGCAGAAATGTTGCCTAGGGAACAGGGGCAAGAGTGTGGCGATAGGGGGAAGATGGGGACTTAAGAGTGTTCGTGGGTAAGTCCTGTGGGAGAGCCACCCTGGTATTGAAAATTTGCTGCATAATTCTTGGTGGTTAGCCAGATAAGTTTATAGATACTTAAAAATCGGCTATTAGCCCTCAGCATTTAGCAGGTAGTGCCTGAGCTAAATGCTTACAAATTTTGAAACATATCTGCCCCTTAATAAGGGGTTATTCCTGTTGACTAAAAACCTATAATTTGGCACTTAATAAAATTGCCAACTGCTATATGTTCTCCCGCAATCTCGCCTTTATCATCGGCATCAATAACTACACAAACGGCATTTCATCCCTGAATACCGCCGTAAACGATGCCAAAAAACTAGTAGAAATTCTCCGCACTAAGCATGATTACGAAGTCTGGGAATGCTTGGACGAAGTGGCAACTCTGTCTAACTTCCACAAATTTTTATCCCATACCTTACCAGAACAAGTCACTAAAAATGACCGCTTATTCTTTTACTTTGCTGGTCATGGAGTCGCTCTCAATGGCGATGATGGCCCGGCAGGTTACTTAATTCCTCAAGATGCCAAACTGGGGGATACTAATAGTTATCTGCCCATGATCAAGTTACACGATGCTTTAAGTCAATTACCCTGTCGTCATTTCTTAGGAATTCTCGATTGTTGTTTTGCTGGTGCTTTTAAATGGTCGAGTACCAGGGATTTATTAACCTCGCCAGAAGTTATTCACCAAGAGCGTTATGACCGTTTTATTACTGACCCAGCCTGGCAAATTATTACGTCCTCAGCCTCGGACCAAAAAGCCCTCGATAACTTTTATTTAGATAGCGAACGCGGTCAAGTCGGCAATCATTCCCCTTTTGCGGCGGCATTATTAGAAGCTCTCGAAGGTGCAGCAGATATAATTCCTCCAGCTACGAATGGCAAACCCGCTGGAGATGGGGTAATTACAGCCACCGAATTATATTTGTATTTACGGGATCGAGTCGAAATACCCACAGAAAAATGCCGTCTACGACAAACCCCTGGTATTTGGTGTTTAAATAAGCACGATAAGGGAGAATATATCTTTCTTTCTCCCGGACATGAACTTAATTTACCCCCCGCACCACCTTTAGATCTCTCACAAAATCCCTATCGCGGTTTAAAGTCCTTTGACGAGAAACACAGTTCACTGTTTTTCGGTAGAACATTACTAGTAGAAAAGTTAGACTATTTTGTCAAAGCTAATCCCCTAACAGTGGTGTTGGGTGCTTCTGGTTCGGGTAAGTCTAGCTTGGTCAAGGCCGGATTAATTCCCAAACTACGGCAAGATAATACCGAGAAATGGTGTATTTTGCCACCCATCCGTCCTGGTGAGACTCCCTTGCAAGGGTTAAATAAGGCTTTAAGGGATGCCCAATTACCAGAGGTAGCAGCCCAAAACCCCCAGCATAACCTGGCAATGACCATTGATGTTTGGGAAAAAAATAACCCCAACTCTAAGTTATTACTGTTTATTGACCAAAGCGAAGAAATTATTACACTCTGTCAAAACTTAGATGAGCGTCAGGAGTTTTTCCAACAGATACTCACAGCCATAAATGGCCATCGGGATAAATTACGGGTAGTATTAACCCTACGTTCTGACTTTGAACCCCAAGTCAGGGATGCTGGCTTAAAGTTTATCCCCACAGACTATAACCTGGGAAATACTGTGCTTAAAAATCGTTGGCACAGGGGACGATTTATTGTTCCAGGGATGACACGAGGGGAACTAAAGGAAGTAATCGAGAAACCGACTCAAGCACGGGTGATGTATTTTCAGCCCCACGATTTAGTAGAAGAATTAATAGAGGAAGTGGCGGATATGCCCGGAACATTGCCCCTGCTTTCTTTTGCCTTGAGCGAACTGTATCTGAAATACTTAACGCGACAACGGGAGGCACAATATAGGGGTATTACTATTGATCGGGCCTTGAGAAAAGCCGATTATATTGAATTGGGGGGAGTAATGCGATCGCTAACTCAAAGGGCTGATGAGGAATATCAGGCGCTAGTTAATCAAAATCCCGCTTATGACCAAGTTATCCGTCATGTAATGCTGCGGATGGTTGCCCTGACTGGGGGTGAGTTAGCTCGTAGGCGTGTACCTTTATCAGAATTAGAATATCCGGGAGAGAAAAATGGTTTAGTCAAGGAAGTGATTGAGCGTTTTACCAATGCACGGTTATTGGTGAAAGGAGAAGATACTGATGGTGATCTTTATGTAGAACCAGCCCATGACGCTTTGGTGCGGGGTTGGCAAAGGTTGCTGGAGTGGAAACTACATGATGAGGAAAATTTACTTCTACAACGGCGGTTGACTCCTGCGGCGGTGGAGTGGAACAGCCAGCAACAGGCAAAGTTTCTTTGGCATGCTAACCCTCGTCTTGATTTGTTGAAAAAGGTACTCAATTCTGATGATAACTGGCTGAACCAAGTAGAAGCGGAGTTTGTGCGGCGTAGCGTCGGGCGAAAAAGCTTTAATACTCGTCGGAATTGGGGTGTTGCGATCGCAGTTATGCTGGGATTAGGTACAGGTTTAGTATTCTCCTTAATTGGTCAGAGAGATGCCCTGATCGGTCAAATTAAGGCTGATCGGCAAGCCGCTGAAGGAAACTTACCACATTTAGAAGCTTCGCTTGCCAGTTTACGGGCAGCGAAATCTCTTAAAGATTGGCCGGGATACTTATCCTTATTCAAGCCAGACTCTAAGCTAAAAATACAAGTTACAAAAACACTGCACAAGGTGGCTTATGGAGTAAGAGAACGGAATCGCCTGGAAAAACATCAAGGCACAGTCATCGGTCTTGGTATTAGCCCCGATCACAGCAGAATCGCTAGCGTTGACACTACAGGATTGATCTGCTTGTGGGACAGGTCAGGCAAACTTCTGAATCATGATTGTTTCCAAGGGCCTGAAGGCTGGGTTCTAAGTGTCAGTTTTAACCCTGATGTCAGTTCACTGGCTACCATTACTGCCAGTGTGGATTCTGATGGAGGTATGGGAGCAGATAGCATTGTTACCTTGGGTTTATGGGACTTAGAAACTCAACAGCAGGTTGAGCTAAACCAAGGTCTTAGAGGCTGGGCGTGGGAGGTTAGCTTTAGCAAGGATGGCGAGCAACTGGCTAGTAAGGACGGCTCTGATCGTGTTAGCTGGTGGAACTTATTGGGTGAACAAATATCCGAAAACCAATTTAAAGGAGAACCGCAATTCTCGATGCTAGATAAAATTTATAGCAGTGATGGTAAGACCGCCACTTTTCCAGAACATAAAAGGTTTCCTTCTTCTTATAAAAACACATTAGTTTTAGATAACCCGTCTGAGCCTTCTGATATTACAATCGAAACCAATCACACTTGGATAGAAATAGCGGTTTTCAGCCCTGATGGTCAGCAGTTGATTACCGCAGGTAGAGATGGCATCATCCGTATTTGGGACTTTAAAGCTAATGAAGTTACTGATCCGAGTGATACTCCTAAAGTATCCTACTCGAGTGATGAAGTTAGTTTAGACAGCTTAGACACTACTTTATTCTCGGGATGTCACTCTCGTATAATCGATCAGGTAATTTCTAGCCCTAATAGAAAGTTGGTGGCTACTTCTGCCACAGATGGCAACGTCTGTTTGTGGGACTCAGATTACAATGAGTTAGCCAAATTCAAAGGATATGCAAACGGGGCAATGGATGTCCGTTTTAGTCCTGATGGCAAATTACTTGCAACTGCTGGATTAGATCGTATCGCTAAGTTATGGGATGTAGAGACCAAGGAGCAGGTGGCAGAATTCAACGCACAGGAAAAATATCGGGTCTTGGATCTCAATTTTAGCCGCGATGGTAAGCAACTGGCTATGGTTGACAACGATCAAATAGTGAGGTTATGGAAGATTGAATCATTCGATGATCTGATGGTGCGGGGTTGCAATTGGGTGCGTGACTATTTGGAGAATAACCCCAATATTGAGGAAAGCGATCGCCATCTCTGCGACAATGTTAACAAGTAGTTACAAAAGTTAAAAGTTTTGGTAGCCACTTCAGCCTCACTAACCCACGATTAGGTTTTTTGCAATTGGCTCATCTTTCTAATTGTCTAAGAATTTGCGTTCGCGTAGCGTGACCAAAGGTCAATCGCTTTCTCAAAACTGTTGGTACATAAATGCGTTCGCGTAGCGTGACCAAAGGTCAATCGCTTTATGAAAACTATTGGTATACAATAGCGATCGCCTCTTTCAATTTTGAAGGGAATTACTCGACATGGATGAAACGCGGATTGAGCGCTAAACTTAAGCTATTGCGGGAAATAACAAAAATGACACCAATTGAATTAAAACAAAAAGCCTATTATGCCTTAGTTAAGGAATTAGGGCAAGTTGATGCAATTCGTTTTTTACAAGATTTAGGATGGGGTTTTGGTGATTATACTCAAGAACGTCAACAGTCTCTAAAAAATGTGACAAGATCTGATTTTTGGCAAGACATTCAAGAAATTAGAGCCAAAAAAGACCTTGAAAATCAATGATTCTGTTGTAGCCAGCGATCGCCTGATAAAAACTCCTCAATCCGTTCCTCTGTATACATCTCAATCGGATACACTCCCGCAGGACGCAGTAGAATTCCACCATCAGCAGTAGTCTCTACCAGTAGCATAGTTTCACCCTCCAACCCTAGACGCTTGAGAATTGCTTTGGGAATAGAGAGTTCACCTTTTTTTCCTAGCTTGATGACTTCCATAATTCCAAATAACCATAATCCGGCAAACCGGACTTTAAGTAAATAGTAATCGATCAGGCTTAAAGCGTGCTCGTTTGGCTACATCACCAGAGAAAAGGACATACGAGGAGAACAATGACTATTAATAATCAACAGGATCAGGATCTGCTAGATGAATACGATTTCAGCAAAGGCATACGGGGTAAATATGCTCAGAGATATAGCGAAGGTAGCAACATTGTTAAGTTAGATAACGATGTTGCTGAAATGTTTCCAGATCAAAAATCAATTAATGATGCACTGCGAGCTTTAGCTAATATTATTTCCATCAACACTTAGCGGGAGCAGCATGAAAAAGAAGCGTACGCTAACTCAGTTAATCTTAGTTGAGAAGTAGTGTGCTAAACGCAGCTATGCCCGTAGGGCTGATCGCTTTTAGCGGAAGCTGAGGCCTTTGGCCACGCTTTGCGTTCGCGTAGCGTCGGCTTTGCCGAAACGCTTCATCCCGTAGCGTGGCCGTAGGCCAATCGCACCCAAAGCGAAACCTACAAGTCGGATTTGCTATCAGCAACAGATAGTGAACGCATCCATTCATCCAAATCCTCGGGTTTCGTAAAGTCCAACAACGCTTCCCCCAAAGCTTCAAGCTGAGGGAGGGATAAGGCTTGAACCTGCGATCGCATTTCTGGGGACACTTCGCCGATGCGACGCAAGAGTAGGCGGAGGATGAGAGATTGTTCCCCTTCGTGACGGCCTTCATCCTTAATGTCTTGATAAATTACAGACTGCTGCATGATATCTGTGCGTAAAACCTGGTTAATCAAGTCCCTCTTTAATAATAGCCCTGCTAGAATCCCAGCGCACGCAGCCACATTGCTCTGTATCCTCATTTCTGGAATCGCCTCAACTCTTGCAGCCACCTGACGCAAGGTTTGAGCAGCATCGGGGGTTTGTGTCAGCACAGCCAAGGGCAATAACCCCGTCGATTCCAGAAACGGCTGAGTTGGTTGTTCCCATAGCCGAATGACCTCAAATTCGTGACGAGTACCAGGAATCTCAAACGCTGTCTGATAAACGAGTTCAGAAGTTGAACTGGTTAAGTAAATGACCACTTGGCGCATCTGCTTATTTGGAAAACGGCGGAAAACTCTTAGGCGGTAATCTGCCATTCTGAAGGCCATAGTTGAGTCAGGTTGAGTCTGAAACTCGACGTGAAGGACAAAATCATCAGAATTCAGCAAAATCAAAGCATCCGCTCGAATGGGTTCAAGGGACAGTTCAGATGGACTGAGTTGGGTCATGGTGATGGGTTCACCAAGTAACCAGGAGGCAAAATCTTCCGAAAAGCTCTCAGCGAGGAACTTGCAGGTATTATCGAACATTAAACGATTATATCAGAGTGCCCATATCAAGAATTCTGCTGGATCCCGACTCCCGACTCCCTACTCCCTAAAACCCGGATTATTCAAGTGCTTCATAAAAAACTCTTCCAAAGAAGGACGATTTAACGTCATACTCATCAATTGGGCATCCATCAGCCGCAGGGAAGCTATAAACTCTTGGGGTTCCCCTCGCAATTGACCGTACCAGCAGTCATCCTCAAATTCCAATTCCATCAGCCACCGTTTGATAATGTCTATATTTCCACCTTTGCCTTTAACTCGGTAGGTGTTATCGGTACCCAAAAGTTCATCTAACGCTCCCATACAAATTAATTCCCCATTAGCGAGAATTGCGATGCGATCGCATATTTTCTCTACATCTGACAAGACATGGCTGTTGAAGAAAATAGTCTTGCCTTGAGCTTTCAGAGACATAATAATTTCCCGGATTTGGTAGCGTCCCATCGGGTCAAGACCGGACATGGGTTCATCGAGAAATACTACTTCTGGGTTATTAATCAGTGCCTGGGCCATACCGATGCGCTGGAGCATCCCTTTAGAATACTGACGTAGTTGTTTCTTGCGTGCTGCTGATTGGGACAATCCTACTAGTTCTAACAGTCGAGGAATGCGTTTACGTTTTACCTCATGGGGAATTTCAAATAGTCCAGCGGTAAAGTGCAAAAATTCCCAGCCAGTGAGATAGTCATAGAAGTAGGGGTTTTCTGGTAAGTAACCAATGCGCTGCTTGACTTTAACATTACCAAGGGGATGTCCCAGTAACCATCCTTGTCCGCCAGTAGGACGGACAATTCCTAGTAAGGTTTTTAAGAGGGTAGTTTTCCCGGCTCCATTTGGACCGAGTAATCCAAAGGTTTCTCCCTGATAGACGCTGAGGGAGCAATTTTTCAGGGATTCAATTTTTTGATTGAGCCAGAAGCCGGTGCGGTAGACTTTGCGCAGTTGGGAGGTCTGAACCACTGGGATTGGTTCAGAGGTAGTTAGTTGGGGGGGTAAAGTGAGAGTAGATTGCTCCATCCTGTTGCTGGGAGATGAGGATATAATCTATACTTATTTATTCCCTATTTTGGTTACTTTTGTATCTATTATGAATAAAATCCATGATATCTGATCCGGTAGGGTCTTGCTGAATGTTTACGGTCAGTGTTGCTGGATCACTCTTGAGCGAAAAAGTCTACTAACTGCTGATCAACCTCAGGATTGTATAAGCGTAAGTAATTCCAGTAATTACCCAAAACTTGCTTGACATAGTTTCTGGTTTCACCAAAGGGTATAGTTTCCACAAATTCATCTAAATCAATGGGTTCATTTCCCTTGAGCCATTTCCCTACATTACCTTGACCAGCATTGTAACTAGCAATAGCGAATGCGGAGTTATCCTCATACACGCGATGGCTATGGGCGAGAAACCAGGTTCCTAGTTTAATATTATCGTTGGGATTATCGAGTTTATAGTCGTTAAAATTGATGGATTGCCCTACCCAAGCTGCAGTACTGGGTAACATTTGCATTAAGCCCATGGCACCAGCAACTGATGTAATGTTTGGCTCAAATCGAGACTCTTGACGCATTAAGGATATAACCAGTAGAGGATTAATGTCACGCTGTTTTGACTCAGTTTCGATTACCTCTATATAGGGAAAGGGATAGAGGGCTTGCCAGTAAGCGGGTTTTTTCCTGATTTTCTGATACTGCTCCTGTTCTTGGGAGGTTTCTCGGTCTTCGAGAGTCTCTACCTCGGAAATGCCTTTGAGGTATTCTCCCATCGCTAGCCTGAACAAGCCATCAGTAAACTGTTGGGGCACAGTGGGCTTGAGGCGAGTTTGAAATTCCCCTTGCCATAGGCTCCAAGCATCCTGGTCTTGACCAAGCTGATACAATTCCTTCAAAGCTGCTGAGCCCACAGGTAACTCGGGTCGCACCGTTGGCCAGTTTACAGTAAGGGATGACTGGCGCAGTGTGCTAAAGTCTCCCACATCCCAACCCAACTGTACCGCTGAGCGCCAAGCATAGTAAGATTGAATATGGTTGGTAATCACCTGCTTAAACGCTGCTTCGGCTTCCTGCTTCCGTCCTAGCTGAGTTGCCCATTTTCCCGACCAAAACCCTGCTCTACGGGCGATCAGACTGTGGGGATTATCCTTAAGGATCGGCTGAACGTTATGCCAAGCTGTCAGGATGTCTCTGTTTTGTGCCGCCTCTTGAGCCATCTGCCAGCGATAGTCCGCTGCCGCATCAGAATTGCTATAGTTGTTGATTAATAATTGATAGGCTTGCTCAGCAGCGTTGGGACTTTTGAGTTGTTCGAGAGTTTTGGCTTTGGCCAAAAGTGCCTCAGCAGCTCGGTCGGGAAAGCGATCGATAACTTGGTCGAAATACGGTATCTTGTCAATGGGTGGTTCTAGTGCAGCGAGTTGGAGATAAGCCAAAGGGGTTTCTTTCGCATCGGGAAATTCCTCGACCATCTTTTTATAAGCCAGTTTCGCTGCTCTGGGCTTTTGGGCATACTGAAGTCCTCTAGCCCCTAGGTAAGTATGCTTAGGTGTTGGTTTAGCATTGCCATAAGCAGCACTGGCTTGAGCATATTTGCGGTCTTTCCAATAGGCTAATGCGATCGCTTCCCAATCTTTCGGCTGGATTATAGCACGATTTTTCTCATCGACAGATTTCCCGTAGTTACTCACTAGTTTATCTAGCACTAGGGTAACCCCCGGTTGGTCAAAGGTATACCTGGCTAATAACAGCATCAGTTCAGGTTGATTAGGCTGATCCTTGAGGTCTTGCTGGATTAATTCAATGATGCGAGGATGAGAAGGATAGTTTTTCAGTGCTCGTTCCCAGTATTTGGGCTCTTCCGCAGAGAAGTCATACATCTGCTGTATTTTTGCCAACCAGGGCTGCTCAGAAGTCGAGATGGTGCTGGCATATTTCGGAGCAATAGATTCCTTTTTTGGTTTGCGGTAGGGTGAATCATCTGACTTGAAGGCATACAAGGCTTCAGCTGCCACTGGCTGATTACCATAGCGTTGGAGCAACTCCTGCCAAGCTTGTTGGGCTTGAGCTTTGTCCCCAGTGAGTTGGTAAGCCTGTGCTCGTTTGAGCACAATCTGTCCTGCTAATACTGGATATTCCCACTCTAATTTATCTAACCAACGCAATGCCTCCGTTCCCTGCTGCCCAGCTATGGCATCAACGGCCAATAGGTAACGAGCACGGCCACGATTGAGGGATTTTGGTCTAGTTGCGATCGCTTCGAGTTGTGCCACCCGCTCCTCGGGGGATTGGGATGCTAGTTTTAGGACTGTAGTGTCCCTAGGATCTCTGCGCCCCATGATTTGCTGGGGGAGCAAAACTACCCAATTCGTTAATCCTCGCGGGTTCTTGCGATCAATTAACGCGAAGATGGTAATCGAGATCAGCAGTAGGCTCAATCCCACACTAGACGCTAGTAGGATTTGTCGTCTGGTACGCTGGCGCAATTGCTGGCGCAATAAAGGATAGTAGCGGGAGAATTTCAAACGAGACCGTTTCATAGAGCCTCCTGGTGATGCACGTCCATAGTAGGATGGGATTTTGGGAATAGAAAGCTCTGTGACATCATCTGCGGGAGCATTGGTATTGTTAAGCTTGAGTAATTGGTAATTATGATGACTCACCGGGCTATTACCCATGCACCATTACTCTGACCGAAAAACACCTTTAACTATAAACACTACTGAAACAACCGGATAGGATCTGGCATTTCAATCCAACGTCTGACATTTCAACCTCTTTTCCTTTAACCATATTCAAAGGATCGATCGACAACCCCACAACTGTGCTGTGATTTGATAGGACACTTATGGAACGCGGAAAAATAGTCGCTATTATAACTGGAGCTATATCGATATTGCTAGCGATCGCTTACTTAATTATTGTCCAGCTGCTAGATTTTCGAGGAGAGATGATCCCTGCTCCAGTTAGCCAATCATTAGACTGGGGATATTGGATGGGATATTTTTACCCAGGTATTGCGCAATGGTTAATCCCTTAATAAACCTATAAGTGTGAATGAAACTTCCCGCGCGTTTACACACAGGGATGATCCGGCAAGAGAAATACTATTCCCTTGCCGGATCGTTGCCCTAGGTTAGGATATACCCTGTTCTTTAGCTGATTCTAGTTGGCTGTATCCCGCAGTGCTGCCAGGACCGTCTCATGAATCACACCATTGCTGACAACCACACCCTGATTTTCAACTAGCTTAGAACCGATAGAAAAGTTCAGGGGCTTGCCATGCATATCTGTAACAACCCCACCAGCTTCCTCTACAACAATGGTGCCTGCAGCATGGTCCCAAATTTTCTCACGGTAGTTGGGATACTTCGAGGAAGGTAAACGTAGGTAAAGGGCGGCATGACCAGAGGCAACCGCACCATACTTAGCCTGAGAATCCATCCGCAGGGAGTCTGCAGTAATTCCCACCGCTTTAGCGACCAAATCTTGCCGAGAATGGTCCCCATGACCAGATTCCACGCTTTCGACGAACCGGAGTTCTGCTGTATTCTCAGCATCAGTCACTTGAATCGACTGGGGTTCCCCACCATTAATAGGTACCATGGTGGCTCCCTGACCCCGTACTGCTACAAATAGAACACCCCGCTCTCCATCTGGTTGTGCTAGGTTCACGGGTAACGCTGGGCAAGCTAGCACTCCTACTTTCACTTCACCTTGTTCTACCAAAGCCAAGGCTACGGCATATTGATCCTTACGCAGAAACCCTTTGGTGCCATCAATCGGGTCTAAGGTCCAGTAGCGAGGTCCAATCTCACCATTGCCTCGATTAATCCAACTAACCACTGCTTCAGGAGTAGCATCATTAGTGACAGATTGCACATAACTGGTTACCTGTGCCAACTGATTCGCCATGGTTGGTTCCACCAAATCAGCAGCATCTTCTTCACCCACTACTGGATCATTAGGAAAAGCTTGGCCAAGTAAGCGGCAAATCACTGCCTGAGAGCCATAATCGGCAACAGTGACAGGACTTTTGTCACTTTTTTCCATAGCTTCAGTCACCCGTTCACTCCGGACTTGCTCACAAATTTTGGCAGCGGCTAAGGCTGCCTCAATGGCAACTTGTTTCTCTTGTTGATAAGACATTGTAAATAACTGCTCCTAAGGGCGAAAAGATTTTTGGAAGTTTTTTTTAGTCATAGGTAATAGGTATAGCTAATAGCTAATAAACCCTTAAGTAATCAAAATTAGGTAAGCATTCAGCTATCAGCATTCAGTTATCAGCCATTGGCTACTTGAGGTGCTTATGGGTTATGAGCAAGCTACGGAAACAGGTTTTGAATAAAATAAGCTGACCGCTGACCGCTGACTGCTGAATACTTACAAAATTAGTAATTAGAGATTACCTATTACTGACTAGGAACTCCATTGCTGGCATCTTAGCTAGGAAATTCCGGATTCAGAGGAAATTACCAGGGAATTAACTAAGAGCAGTAATCGAGGTACAACAATAATGTATTTCATCCGAATCATCTGTGCCATTTTCCTGCCACCACTAGGTGTGTTCTTGCAAGTGAGTTTTGGCAAGTCCTTTTGGCTTAATATTCTGTTAATGGTATTGGGTATCATAGTAGGCACTCAATTTGGTTTTCCCAAATATGGTGTAGTGGCTGCCATACTCCATGCTGTATGGGTGACTGCTAATCAATATCAGGATTAGACTGTTTAATAGGGACGAGCGCCCTAACCGAACACAAAACAAGGATTATAGGTCGGGTAATCCGACTCTAAGACTAGAAAAATTTGGCACAATGGAAATGAGTACGCGCTCAAGAGTGCTTAAGCCAATCAGCCTTGTCGTAACAAACACCAAAGGTATACCAGAATGGATTTAATTAGGATTTTATGTGCTATTTTCGTGCCACCACTGGGAGTATTTTTGCAAGTGGGTTTTGGCTGGCCCTTTTGGATAAATATCCTTTTAACCCTATTGGGGTATATTCCAGGAATTATCCATGCCGTTTGGGTGATTGCCAAGAGATAAAATAAAGGATTAGACTGACTACAAATGTACAGTTCCAAACAATCATCCCAACCTGTGAATGTGAAGTATAAAGCTTTGAACTATCAGGGAGTCTACCCCTGCCCAGTCTGTCGTGTGGGTCAGATTCAAAATTTATCGTTAATGGAAGCTTTTGCCTGTCACGAGTGCCGCCACATTTTCACTGCTGATCTCGAAAGGCAAATACTCAAAATAACCGATCGGCAGCCCCCAATGACCTGGCACTGGAATGGCAAAAAGTGGACAGGGGCGCATCTAGAGGGGGTTGAATGGGGATGGGTGAATTGGTTGTTAGCCTTGGCATTTGTAGTTTGTCCAACCACGTTAATTGGGGCAGCCGTTTATATGTTTCCGCCTGCCCCAGATAGTCCTGTATCCTGGCTTCCAGCTGCTTGGGTAGGCTTAACGTTTTTCTGCCATTTAGCAATTGTTGTCTGGTTGGTGATGGAATTTTATCAATTTCCAGTTTGGGAGTACTTGAGAATTGGACGGCAGCGAATTCTGGGCCGTTAGTCTTGTTAATTAACTTTAAAATACTGCTGAGTATTCTTAAGAATAACACCCTGAGATTTTAATCCTTTATAATATACAATTTCTAATTCCTAGTTGCTCACGATCACAGCTCGTAAGCATATGCGCTACGCGCACGCGTGCGCGTTCAGCGGTCAGCGGTCAGTGGTCAGTGGTCAGTGGTCAGTTGTTGGCCAATGGCACCTCAAGTAGCTTGCCCATAAGCTGATAGCTGATAGCACCTCAAGTAGCATATATAGTAGCGCATTAGCTGATAGCTTAATAGTTAGGGTTTGCTGAAAAAGTCAATAGGTATTGGATTGAGTCAGCGAGTGTGGAGTCAGCGAGTGTGGATAAATGGTAATTATATAGGAGGTAGTCGAAAGACTTGTCCCTTTATTTTTCGGCTCTTGTCTGCCCAAAAGCCTAAGTTATTGAGCTTTTTCGATCGATTTGCTGGCACTTTTTTCGACCCAAAAAGGCGAAAACCTTTATATGTAAATGCTTTGAGAGTTAATCAGCAAGCCCTAGTTACGACAGCTTTAGCAGTTTTCTTGTAGGTTTAGTAGAATTTATAAACCAATTCACGACGGCAATAACATAGGGGGTTGGTAGTGCTAATCATAGGCTCCCGTAGCGGCTCTGTTCGCGTAGCGTGGCCTTTGGCCTTAAGAGCATCATAACCCATGGCTCTACAACCTTTTGGCTGAGCTGATTTCCTATAGCAACAAATTATAGTACTTATGTCAAGTTCGACTGATTAGTTATATTTATAGTTTGCTCACAACACTTTTTGATCACTGATTGACCGTAGGTCACCAGGGGCGCGTTCGGTATGATTAAAGAATGTGCAATTTTTGTACAGTCCATAGTTAACTAATGCTTATGAGCACAGAAAGCCTATGATTGGATAAAAAGTATAGACTAAATCATTCAAAGACAACTGCTGGAACTCTCGTCTTTGGTTTTGGTGCTATGCTGATCGGAAGCAGTCTAAACTCGAGCGTACTGTGGCGTACTGTCAAAGCTTACTGTCGCGTACTGTTAAAGCGTACTGTCAAAAGGGAGGTTGGATTTATTTCCACGACCACTTGACCAATAATAGACACATTAAGTGCCATGTTTTCATCTCAATCTCCCCAAGAAAATGGGGAATCTCCAAAAGGGGACATTACGCTGAAGGACGCTAACGGTAAAACTCTCGAATGTTACATTGAGCATTCCCTAGAGCTGGAGGGTTGTCAATACCTTCTGCTGTTACCTGTGGACTCACCCATAGAAATTGTGGCTTGGGATGATGATGAAGAAGACTTAGCTGATGCCTCTCTAGTTGAAGATGAAGCTGAGCTTGACTTGATCTTCCCTGACGCCCAAGCGGTTCTAGCTGAGCAAAATCTTCAGCTCAAGCGCACCGCTTTTACCTTAACTGTTGCTGGTGAGTTGCCAACAGTTGAGGAAGACGACATTCTCACCCTGGAAATTGAAGAGGATGATGTTCCAATGGAAGCAGAGGAACTACAGGAGCTAGCGAGCTTTTATTACCAAGAACAAGAGTATGGAATCTATACTCCTGTAGAGCCACTGCTGTTTTTTGCTCGCTCGAACCAATCTGGTCAACCAGAGTTACTGTCTACACAGGAAATTAAACAAGTTCAGCCATTGCTCGAAGAACTGCTATTCGATGATCTCGAGTAGAAGACAAGAACTCGGCTTGACCCCTTAAACGATTCAGGGGAAACTAGTGTTTTGGTGTATAAGAGTATGAAAACGCTCAAAAGCATCTCCAATAGATTTTTTTATTTCGTTCTGTTGCCAACCACCCTTGGTCTTTGTGCATGGCAGGGTTGGGAGTGGTGGAGTTGGGTGGTATCCCCACCCGTTAAAGCACAATCTTCCGAAGATGTCGCTCGAAGCCTCGTAAAAATTGAGATTCCCCCAGGAACCCCAGGTCAGCAAATAGGCAGAGATCTGGAAGCTTCTGGTTTAATTCGCTCAGCCGATGCTTGGAAACTCTGGACTCATTGGCGGCAGCTGCTAGACCGAGATGGTGAGTTTAAAGCTGGAACTTACGAACTATCACCAACTCAACCCCTGACCAAAATCGCAGAAACGATTTGGAAAGGAAAGGTGATGCAGCTGTCTTTCACCATACCGGAAGGGTGGTCGATTCAGCAAATGGCGGATTATTTTGAATCCCTAGGATTTTTCTCGGCTGATGACTTTATCGCTGCTAGTAGCAAAATCCCCTGGAATAAGTACCCTTGGTTGCCCAGTGAGCTCCCTCATCTAGAAGGTTATTTATACCCAGATACCTATAAGTTACCCAGTGATGGCATCTCGCCACAAGCAGTCATCCAACAAATGCTTAATCGATTTGAACAGGTAGCCTTACCAGTATACGAAAAAGGTCAGTACAAAACCCAGCTTAGTATCAATGATTGGGTAACATTAGGGAGCATCGTCGAGAAGGAAGCAGTAGTTGCTGAAGAACGCGATCGCATTGCTGGTGTCTTTACTGAACGGTTGCGGCGAGGGATGAGATTAGAAACGGATCCCACCGTTGAATATGGATTGGGGATTCGACAAACTGCTGATCAGCCCCTGACCTACAAGCAAGTGCGGCAACCCTCCCCTTACAATACCTATCTCAACCCAGGATTACCGCCGACCCCGATTGCCAGTCCTGGCATAGGGAGTTTGAAAGCAACCCTTGATCCCGAAGACACCGAATACTTGTTTTTCGTGGCTCGTTACGATGGCACTCATGTTTTTAGCAAAACCCTAACAGAACACGAAGCCGCTAAAAATGCTATCCGTAGAGAACGGCGAGCCAAACAATAAACCACAACAATCAGGGTTAGTAAAAGCTAATCGAAAATGTCGCAGAGTCTACCAAAAACTCTTATTATTTGTTAGACTTAAATTAGGGTAACACCGACAGGGATTATTATGTAACTTAAATTAAAGCCGAAAACCAAGGGTTTAATCGTTGCGCTCTCTATTCCGGTGTTATAACTTTTTTGACATTTTTATGGCGCTCCCAGGATATTCCTGAGAGCTTTGGGAGATACCCCCTAGCTGAGAAATCAGCTTGCATTGGCGGGCTAGGATCTGCCTTGGTAGATTCTGGTAGCTAAAAAGTATCGGATCAAAGAAGCTTTACAATATTGGTTCAATAGAACTGAATCACTTAACCGTTGCCCGCTGCCATCATCAGGCTGAGCGGGCTTAATGCATTGACAATTGACGGGTAAGCATCAAAAATCAACAGAGTTACCAACCTTAAATTTATCAGTTAATTACATATGTCTTGGGTCTCAAAGTTACAACCTGACTTAATCCTTGGTGGCTCCATCTTAGACCTGACACCAGATATTATCCAGCAATATCAGCTCTCAGGTCTAGTGTTGGATGTTGACCAGACTTTAATACCAGTGACCAAATCCCGTGTTTCTCGGGAAATTGAACGGTGGGTAGAGCAAACTAGAGCGATGGTTTCCCTGTGGCTGGTCAGTAATAACCTCAGTGAACATCGCATTAGCCGTATTGCTTCCTCCCTAGATTTGCCTTACATATATGGAGCTCGCAAACCTTCGCGACGCAAGCTGAAAATAGCTGTAGATGCTATGAACCTACCTATAGACCAAGTGGCCATGGTAGGCGATCGCTTATTCACTGATGTCTTAGCTGGGAATCGACTGGGAATGTTCACCATTCTTGTAGAGCCCATACGAGACCAAGCTATGAGTAAGTCTTTATACCCAATGCGTGATTTAGAAGTGTGGTTCTCTCAAGCCTTAGGGGTTTCCTTGACCACCATGCAACAAAACTTCAACAAACCTGACAAATCAAAATAAACTGAAATATAAAGAAAATATTATAAAAATTACTAAACCAAAATTTGTCTGACACAATAGTTAACAGTTGGAAAGAGGGTCAGCTTATATAAAGACCCTAGATATGACCAACCTTTTAAATGGGGTCAGCTTATATAAAGACCCTAGATATAACAAACGCTTATAACTAATAGACAGCCCAGCCTTGAGGTAATCAGGAGCTGGGCTGTCTATGATTTGGCATTACGTTACTGAGCTGGTGCGCCAAGCTAAACCACTAGTTAAAATTTAAGAAACATTACTTAATACTCTAACGCCAAGCATGAGCGCAAACGTTGAAATCTACACCTGGAGCAGTTGCCCCTTCTGTATCCGTGCTAAAGGTCTACTAAACCAGAAGGGAGTTGAATTTACTGAATACTGTATTGATGGTGATAACCAGGCACGGGAGAAGATGTCTCAAAGGGCAAATGGAGCACGCTCCTTACCACAGATTTTTATCAATGACCAGCATATCGGTGGCTGTGATGACCTTCACACTCTGGAATTTCAGGGTCAGTTAGACAATCTGCTCAAGGCAAGCTAACCACTAGGTGAGTAACCATCTAGTATGCAAGAAAGCACAACGGAAAAGAACACCCCACGACTAGATAACTATCACTACACGGATAGGATCCTAAAGGTGATCATCTCATCCGGTTTATATAGCGTTGATCCCACTTATGAGTAAGGATCCCCCCTAACCCCCCTTAATGGATCCCCCCTAACCCCCCTTAATAAGGGGGGGACATGATTCCTTTAAGGCTTTATTTATTATTGCCTTTTGCCTTTTGTCTTAATCTGCCTTAATCCCTGTTACCGATTCCCCATTCAAGATCTTGAACAGTATGTTACCGAATCAAATAAGATTGCTGTAGCATAGGGGAATTGGCTGACAGGGGAATTCAACAGTGAAATTTGCGTTTATAATAGACCCTCTCCCGAAACTTGATCCCGGTCATGATACTAGTGTGGCACTGATGGAAGCCGCACAGGAATTAGGTCATGAGGTTTGGGTCACTCAGGCTCAACAATTGAGTGTTATTAAGGGTCAGGCTTGGGGACTTCTACAACCTGTGCAACTAACTCCAGCCAAACTCGATGACGGGCATTGGGTCGTCAGTGAGCAGTGGTACCAGACTGGTAAGGCTCTGTTGAAACCTCTAGAGGAGATGGATGCTGTCTGGATGCGGACAGACCCGCCGGTTACCATACCTTACCTGTATGGGACCTATATCTTGGACTACATTAATCCAGATAAAACCTTGGTGATTAATTCACCAACTGGCATCAGGACAGCTAACGAAAAAATGTATGCCCTCCAGTTTCAGGAGGTGATTCCACAGACTATTGTCAGTCAGGAGAAATCGGTGATTCGGCAATTCGTTGAGGAAAAAGAGGCAGCAGTACTTAAACCTCTAGGAGGGAAAGCTGGTGAGGGCATTATATTTCTACAGGCAAGCGATCGCAATTTTAACTCCTTGGTGGAAATTAGCACTAAACAGGGTAGTGAGCCAGTGATGGTTCAGGCTTATCTGCCTGCTGCCAAAGATGGAGATAAACGGATTATCCTCTTGAATGGTGAACCGATTGGAGCAGTAAATCGCATTCCCACAGGTAAGGAATTTCGGGGTAACATGGCTGTGGGTGGTCGAGTAGCCGCTACGGAAATAACTCCCCGAGAGGAAAAAATTTGTGCCCTGCTCAAGCCAAAACTGCAGCAAGATGGCTTATATTTTGTAGGCATAGACGTTATCGGCGGCTACCTGACCGAAGTTAATGTCACCAGTCCTACTGGCATCCGGGAAATTGACCGCTTAGATGGTACTCATCTGGCTAAAGAGGTAATTACCTGGGTTGAGGCAGTGAAAAACAACGGCGGTTAAACAATAGGATTGGGTAACCAGACTGCTGAGTAAAGTCATGGGATGTAATGTCGGTTTTGGGTCAGTTTTATGGATCAAATAACAGTGCCACGGAACGATAGGGAAGCTCGAATCTGGGGGATGCTGTGTCATCTATCCTCCCTGCTATGGATTCCCCTATTGATTATGGGTCTACCTATCCCTTTGGCTAACCTGGCAGGCCCGTTGATGATCTGGTTAAACAAGAGAAATAAATACCGCTTTGTAAAGGTTCACGGTAAAGAATCTATTAATTTTCAAATCTCGATTACCCTTTACGCTACCATTATCCTGACCATATTTACGGCCTTTGCCTGGGCGTTTTTCATCCTGATTGGTGGAATAAAGGGTTTTGACCGTAACTCTTGGTTGGAGCTGTTTAAGCTCATAGAATTCTGGCTATGGTGTCTAGCTAGTATCCTGGGAATCATTGATTCGCTGCTGGTGACTATGGCTTCAATCGCTGCTCAATATGGTAGGGTTTACCGTTACCCGTTTACCCTGCGATTTTTACGATAAGTCACGAGTAATATAAGTCACGGTATAGTCTACAATGGCTGAGTTTTCTGCAACAGGTGCAACTGAACAGCTACCGACAATTGGTGTAGCGGTAGTGGGAACTGGATTTGGACAAAAAATCCACATCCCTGGCTTTAACGCTCATTCCCGGACGGAAGTGGTGGCTGTCTATCACCGAGACCCGGATCAGGCAAATGCGATCGCAAACCAATATGATATTCCCCATGGATGCGATCGCTTAGAAGACATCCTAGCTTTACCGGAAGTAGAAGCGGTTAGCATCTGTACTCCCCCGTTTCTGCACTACGAAATGGCGAAAATGGTTCTAGAAGCAGGGAAACATCTGCTACTAGAGAAACCCATGACCTTAAGGGCAGCGGAAACCCAGGAGCTTTACCAACTCGCTACAGAAAAGGGTGTTGTCGCTATACCTGATTTTGAATTCCGCTTTATCCCCTCATGGCAGCTGTTAGCGGAATATCTCGAAAAAGACTATGTCGGTAAAAAGCGTCTGATTAAAATTGACTGGTTAGTCTCTAGCCGAGCTAATCCTGAACGCCCCTGGAACTGGTATGCTCAAAAGGATAAGGGTGGCGGAGCACTAGGGGCAGTTGGTTCTCATGCCTTTGATTATATTCATTGGCTATTTGGACCAGTGCAGCGGTTGTGTGCTCAACTGAGTACCGCAATTCCAGCCCGACCAGACCCCAATGCTAGCAATTTACTTAAGCCAGTAGATGCTGATGACACCTGTCTGTTATTACTGGAATTGGCAGATGGTACCCCTTGTCAACTCACTATTAGTTCGGTAACCTATCAAGGGCGAGGTCACTTTGTAGAGGTTTATGGCGATCGCGGTACCTTAGTCTTAGGCAGTAACAATCTCAAAGACTACGTTCATGGATTTCGCCTGTGGGCAGCCACCGCCGGTCAATCCCTGATGGAAGTAGAAATTCCCCAGCGACTAGCATTTGCTGAAACTTACCTCGATGGTCGTTTAGCCCCATTTATCCGGGTGGTTGACTATTGGGTAAAAGCCATTGACAATAGTGGCGTCAGCACACTATCTCTCAAAGAAGGAGTGTACTCCCAGATGTTAATGGATTTAACCCATGAGTCCCATGAAACCAGACGTTGGGTTGAGGTAGATAAGCACAAGTATAGCGGTTTTTAATTAGGTGAGGTACAAATTTTTGGGTTTTAGGGAACAGGGAACAGGGAACAGGGAACAGGGAACAGGGAACAGGGAACAGGGAACAGGGAACAGGGAACAGGGAACAGGGAACAGGGAACAGGGAACAGGGAACAGGGAAAAAACTTGTGTACCTCATTAGGATATAAAAATAACTATATATCGCCTAAAACTACTTCTATAGCTTTGATATTTTGAGAATAGATTTTTTACGCTGAATAGCATTTTTTTGTTATAGCGTTTTTCGCAGTTAAGAGGTACAGTCTTCTTTGACGTTGATTACCTTTATTGATGCAGCGTATCACTATTCCCTATTACCTATTCCCTGTTCCCTGTTCCCTGTTCCCTTTGGTATAGCATAGATTGGGAATAACTAACTGTTAATAATTAAAGTTCATAATTCCTGACGATAATTTTTAAGGTAAACAAAAATGAAAAGTCAGCATCAAAAGCATCAGTTACTCAGCATTATCTCTAGTATACCTAGAGGTTTGATTTTGATGAGCACAGGGGGCATGATACTCACGACCCTAATTTTAGGAGTGGTGATGTGGCGCACTAGCTCCCGCTTGTTTGAACAAGTTAATGGTCTATTCGACTTATCACAATTAAACTTATCACAGCCAGAACCAGAGGTGGATGTCAGAAACGTTGTGGTTAATAAAGTTCGTAACGTTAGTGAATTGACCACTGCTGTGTTTAGCATGGAGGCGGTGGTCCCAACTCGTCAAGATAGAAACTTAGGACAATATCGCTTAGCGTCAACGACATTACTCTACATTGCTTATGGGGAAGTGCGAGCTGGGGTTGATTTAGGGAAATTAAGCGTCGATGATGTCAAAGTCAGCAATGACTCGATCCAAGTGCAGTTACCAGCGCCTCAATTACTGGATAGCAAGATTGATGTTACCCGTTCCCAGGTCTACGACTACAACCGAGGATTTTTGGGTCTTGGACCCGATGTTGCCCCTCAATTACAGATGCTAGCTCAACAGGAAACCCTCCGAAAAATTCAGGCTACTGCTTGTCAGCAAGGTGTGCTAGAGCAAGCTAATCAAAGGGCGCAATTAGTGGTGACTAATTTATTGATGACAGCTGGTTACAAAACCGTAGACGTAAAGCTTCAACCTTCATCACCATCGATGTGTTTGACAGCTTTCCAAACACCATCCTAGCACAACACATAAGCAAGATTATTGTAGTAATTAGAGTTAACTACCGGATCATGAACAATGCCAAAAACGTTCTTGGCGGAACACTAAAGGTGTGCTGCACATCTCCGATGACGGGATTTTTTCGGAACGGAAAATGTGACACAGGACCAACTGACGTTGGTGTACATATCGTTTGTGCAGAAATGACGGAAGAGTTTCTCTCTTTTACTAAGCAAAGAGGGAATGATTTGAGTACACCATCCCCGGTCTATGGTTTTCCTGGTCTTAAACCCGGAGATCATTGGTGTTTGTGTCTCAGTCGTTGGAAGGAGGCGCTGGATGCTGGGGTTGCGCCACCGGTGATTTTGTCAGCAACCCATGAAGCAGCCCTTGATTACATTCCTTTGGAGGTATTTAAGGAACACGCTGTTATGAACGGCTAATCGTTGATATAGCCGTTTTCAATTAGGTAAGGTATACATGTTTTTAGGGAGCAGGGAGTAGGGAGTAGGGAGCAGTGAAGACATCAGATATACAATGAGATGCATCCAATTGAAAGTCTTGGGAAAAGCCCATCTAAGCTGACTGCTGACCGCTGACTGCTGTCAGCTTATTTAATGGGCACTTAAGGAAATCAAAAGATAGAACAGTAACAAGGATATCTGTTTTCCCCCCTTACTAACTCTAAATTTTGATGAGAAAAAAACTCTTAGTGACAGGAGCTAGCGGTTTCCTAGGATGGAACCTTTGCCAGCTCGCTAAAGAAAAATGGGATATTTATGGAACTTATTTTTCCCAGACGATAGATATTCCGGGAATAAGCCTAGTAAAGGCTGACTTGAGAGACTTTCAAGACATGAAGCATCTGTTTGCTGAGATTCAGCCAGCAGGAGTAATTCATACCGCAGCTCACTCTAAACCTAATTTTTGTCAGACCCATCGAGAGGAATCATACTCGATTAATGTTACAGCTTCTATCAATATTGCTCGACTAAGTGCAGATTATGATATCCCTTGCGTGTTTACCTCTACTGACTTGGTCTTCGATGGTTTAAATCCTCCTTATCTGGAAACTGATCCGGTATCGCCCATCAGCTATTACGGTGAGCAAAAAGTTATGGCAGAAGAAGGGATGCGATCGCATTATCCTAAAGTCGCGATTTGCCGCATGCCCTTAATGTTTGGGATCACTCCCCCTACTGCCAGTAGCTTTATCCAACCCTTTCTCAAAATCCTGAGAGAAGGGCGACCATTGAGCTTATTTACCGATGAAATTAGAACCCCTGTCAGTGGCACAACAGCAGCCAAGGGACTGTTATTAGCGCTAGAGAAAGTCCAAGGTCTAGTTAATCTGGGGGGAAAAGAAAGGATCTCCCGCTATGAATTTGGTTGTCTGATGGCTGAGGTATTTGAGCTTTCCCAAGATAACTTGGGACGCTGTCTACAAAAGGATGTACCGATGGCTGCCCCTAGATCTCCGGATACGTCATTGGATAGTTCATTAGCATTTAGTTTGGGGTATCAACCGTTATCAGTGCGGGAGGAATTGGAAGGGTTACGGGGGAAAGTCGGAAAATTCTAGCATTTATATTTGAGTTGTGAACAGAATCCCTTAGGTCAAGGCAAGAGGCAAGAGGCAAGAGGCAAGAGTTAATCAAATATATAACGCTACACCCAAGGCAAAAAGTGTGTTTAGGACCTAGATACAAACGCGCTTATTTAGCGTTCTGAATCAGATGTAAACCTGTATGGTCTTTTTTGATTGGACAATTAAACTTCCGATCTCTTGCCCCTCTTGCCTTTTGCCTGTTGCCTTTTGCCTTTTTCGGTCAGAAGACGTGATTTCCCTACCGTTAGTGCGGTAGTTACCACGAAACAAAACAAATCTCCCACAAGTCAATAGTCCTAAGTGAAGAGGCAAACACCAGCAATTGGTCTTGATACTGCTGCTAACTTCTCTACCTTGGCCTATCGGTACACCTTCAACTAAAAAAGGGAATCAGATGAAAAACTTGCGTGCAATCACCCCATCCTCTTATATTATTGCTGCCTGTGCATTAACCGGAATTTTATCCTTTAGTGCAGTAACTAGCCAAGCTGGTCAAAGTAAGTTCTTACCATCAGGTAACTCTACCGCAACCGCTCAGGTTGAATCAGTAGACAATCAAGACCTACTGGCAGCAGTACCGATTCCCAGCAGTGAATTACCACCAGCCCTAGAAAAGAATACCGTATTTCGTGCGATCGCAAATGGTGGTTTCTTTGGTCAAACCGTTGAAACCCGTCTGCTCAACAATGGACAAGTGATTCAGCAGTACATACGGATCAATGGGAATAGCACTCCCACCGAGATTGCTCGCATTTCCCGTCAAGATGTCAAAGGCTTTGAAGAGTTTCTCAACAAAGACGTAGACTTTGGTCAGTTTGATCAGCTCAGTTACCCTGCTCCTATTGGTGCTGCTGATTACATCAGTGTTACTCTGAGCAGCAATGCTGGTACCACACGTTATGCCGATATTGGTAGTAATCAGCTCCCGGAAGCTTTGCAGCAAGTGATTCAGAATTGGGAGACTATTGTGAGTAGTAAATGAGCGGTCAGTGGTCAGCGGTCAGTGGTCAGCTGTGGCACAGGCTTCCAGCCTGTGACCTAACCCCTCAAGTAGGGTGGAACAGGCTGGAAGCCTGTGACCTAACCCATAAGCTGATTACTGATTACTGATGGCTGATCGCTGAAAGCTAATTACTCCCTACTCCATCTCCTCAGATTCTTCATCTATATCCTGCCCAATATCAAATACAATGATAAATTTCCCATCAGGCATTAACCGCTTCAGAGCCTCCATGTGACCTTCCGCATCCGAACGGTTGCGGAAACGACCAACAACTACTCTTTGCATCTTGGGCAATAGCCGAACTACCGCCCATGGATATAGGCGTTGAGAGTACGTCATAATAATAAGTTATCTCCTTAACTGGGGGACGAGAGCCAGCCTTCCGTGTGACTTCTGTAGGCTGGCTCTTACCGTGGAACGTTTCTTGATGCAATAGCGAGTGGGGGAAACCCCCAAGACCGCGCTGCATCGCTTTAGCGCCCACGGTAATTTCATTATAGCACAAATAATCTTATATTATAACATATTTTGAAAATTTTTGTAACAAACTTGTGAGGGAGTCGGGAGTCGGGAATCGGGAGTCGGGAGTAGTGGAGTCGGGAAAAATCCTGTTTCCCCAACCATTAATTAATTAATTTTGTAAGTGACTATGTGTGATGGTAGCTAGCCGCTGCGTGGACTCAAGCTACCTTAAGGGATTCTTAGGACAGGCCAAACAATGCTCCTTTGGAGCCGCTACGCGATGAAGCGTCGGCTTTGCGATCGCGTAGCGTGACCAAAGGTCAATCGCATTTCCCTACCACACCCTAAACTCTTCCCTTTCTTCCCGATTCCCGATTCCCGACTCCCGACTCCCTAAAGTTGCCAATTTTTTCTTTATCCATTATAATAGTATTATAGGAAGAGTTAAAAATTAAGTCCACTAATGAACAAGTGCGTTGGAACTACTGAAGCGGCATCTCTATTAGGAATTTCCTCTCGACGATTGCGCCAACTCCTAGAGAAGGGTCGCGTCCGGGGTGCTTATAAAACTGGGAAATTCTGGATTATCCCTCTGTTCAACCATTTGCCACAAATTACCAAAGGGTCTCGTGGACCAAAAGGGAAATGGCGCACTAGTCGTCCTCCCGCTTTAGCCAAGATTAATGTCAATCGCAATCACATTGGCTCGAATATCAAGAAAAGCCCTCAAGACAGGAAGCCAGTGATTTCAGTAAAACGCAGTGGTACCAATCTCTACGGCAACGAAGTGGAAATCCTTGGGCCAAGTAAGATTGTCTATAATCCCGATAATCCACTGGATTGTGGCGCTCGTTTGTGGATTGAAACCTTTAGTGATATTCACTTTATTTCTTGATGCAATAGCGAGTGGGGGAAACCCCCAAGACCGCGCTGCATCGCTGGTGAGAGTTTTCCGGCTAGTCGCTGAGGGAGTAAGACCTAGGCATCGATTCTAATTTGATCTAGAGTTAATCCGGAAAAACAATAACTTTGACTGTAGTACTCATGGATACCTTAGTAAATCTGCCCTAGTTAATCAGATATGGAACCTCTAACCATTGCTGCCCTAGCCTTTATCGGTACCAAAGCTGCGGAAACTACAGTAGAAAAGGTCACTGAGGCAGCCATAGAAAAAGCCAAGCTCCTGCGCGAGAAGATTATTAATAAGTTAAGAGGTAATCCGAGGGCTGAAGTAGCTTTGCAACGTGCCGAACCAGGGTCAAAGACTGAGCTAAAAGTTGTATCTGACTATTTGCAAGAGGCGATGAGAGCAGATTCTCAATTTGCCCAGGAGATTGAAGTATTAGCAAGGGAAATCGATAATTTGAACCAAGGGCAAGGGGAAAATTGGCAAGTATCTGGTGGTGAGGTAAATTACAACAAGGTATCTGGTGATTTAACTTATGACAATAAAAAACAATCTCCAGTAATTGAAGGAACTGGTAGTAATACTACCATCAGCATTACCTACAATAATCCTCCTCAACATTAGCTGAAGTCGCCTGGGGAGCAGGTTAACCAAATCCCAGTTGCTAATCCTAATAATTTAGCTATAGTACGCAGTGGCTTAGTCAATTTTGTTGGTCGGGAGAAACAACTAAAAGAACTACACCAACAGCTTCAAGAGAAGGAGCGCATTGCTATCACTGCTGTGGTTAGCGGTATGGCTGGAGTAGGTAAAACTGAACTTGCCATACAGTATGCTCAACGCCAGAAACAGCAATCAACCTATCCCGCTGGTATTTGTTGGATACAGGTACAAGAATCCAACCCTGGGTTACAATTGCTGAGTTTTGCTAAGTCTCAGCTCAATCTCAATCCTCCTGAAGATTGGGAGTTACTAGACCAGTTAGACTTTTGTTGGTCTCGGTGGCCGCCTTTAGATGGTGATGTCCTGATCATTCTGGATGATGTTAGAAACTACGAGGATATTGAAGGTTATCTACCACCCCAAGAATCCCGTTTCAAAGTACTAATAACGACACGTAAATATTGGCTATCAGAATCCTTTGAACAATTACGTCTAGAGGTGCTAGATGAGCAAGCAGCTTTGGAGTTGTTAGCAAATTTTATCGATGAGTCAAGACTGGAAAAAGAACCAGTAGCAGCCTCTCAACTCTGTAAAGACTTAGGATACCTACCCCTGGGATTGGAGTTAGTAGGACGTTTCCTCAAGAGAAAATCTAGGTGGACCTTGGCCAGGATGGCACAGGAATTGGAGCAAAAGCTAAACACACTGGAGCCATCGGGGGAAATGACAGCTCAAAGAGGAGTAGAAGCAGCATTAGAGTTGAGCTGGAAAGAGTTAGATTTTCAAGGGCAGTGGTTAGGATGTTTGTAAGCATTCAGGTGATGGGGTTGACAAAAAGGGAAGGATGAGTAGTAGTGTAGAACCATGGAAATCAAACCGCCAGCTATCCCAAATAGCTTTGAAGCTCTGGAACTGCTGCCCCAATCAGTTCTGNTGCCTCTTGCCTCTTGCCTCTTGCCTCTTGCCTCTTGCCTCTTGCCTCTTGCCTCTTGCCTCTTGCCTCTTGCCTCTTGCCTCTTGCCTCTTGCCTCTTGCCTCTTGCCTCTTGCCTCTTGCCTCTTCTCTGTTCCCTGTTCCCTGTTCCCTAAAACCCAGGACTCTGTACCTCACCCAATTGAAAACCCCTATAGTTCCCTTTAATGCTCATGTCCCAACAGGATCGCCGCCTTGAAGTTTCTGAAGCCGCCTGGCGAGTTATTGTCCGAGAGGGGTTAGATCGCACCAGTATGCGGGCGATCGCCCAAGAGCTTGGTTGCACCACCGGAGTTGTTACTCACCACTTTCGAGATAAGCAGGAGCTTATTCTCTTTGCCCTTAATCAAGTAACTCAGCGTCTGCAAAAAACGATGCAGGCTGCAACAGAGCACGCTAGGGGAGTCGATCGACTAGTAGAAATGCTATCTGCGTTTTTGCCACTAGACACTGAACGGCAAGATATTCTCAAGGTCTGGGTGGCCTTTTTGGGGTATGCCATTGGACGAGAATCCTTGATGGCTGAGCATCAACAGAGTGCTGCTCAGCTCCGTGAGGTGATTATTCAAGAGTTGTTTGCTCTACAGTCAGCCAAACTGATTCGAGCTAACATAGAGCCAGAGTTAGAAGCCAACGCCCTGTTAGCCCTAGTCAATGGGGTTAGCCTCGACTCCCTGATTCAAGCCAAACGCCTTAGCTCTGACCACCAGCAGATTGTCATTCGGCGCTACGTTAACGAGTTACTGTCTACTCATGCTATTTCTGGCTCTGGTAATCCCTAATCAAGACAAGTTAGTGTTGTCAACAATTGGGGAATTTAACTCTTGTGGATCTTGATTGCTTGGGACTGGCTAAACTCCAATCAGATTACCTCCCAAGTCGATGAAATCACCAAAGATATTGAAAAACTCACCTCCTAGGTCAACGTTATTGATAATTTTGGTGTCTGTGATCTCGACGATGGCTCCCATACTGATAAACAGACCACCACCATCGCCGGTACCATTGTTGTCACTGTCAGCAATATTACCAGTGATTTTGTTGTTGCGCAAGGTAATGGTATTACCACTCTCGACGGAAATGCCCCCGCCATTGACTACTGCCCAGTTACCAGTAATCTGATTGTTGGCCAGCAGCACGTCGTTAGCAGTTCCAATCACATTGACACCACCGCCGTCTTCAAATTCGTCTGTTGCCAGGTTGTCAATAATCCGGCTATTGAATATCTTTACAACGTTGTTACTTATTTCGTTCGCAGTACCAATTTTTATTCCATTGTCCTCGTTATTGCTGATAGTGCTATGAATCACCGTTACATTTTGACCTGCGGCACTTATATCAAGACCCTGGCCCTCATTTTGGCTGAGGTTGCTGTTCCTTACAAATAATTTAGTGTTGTCTCCATCGAGATCGATGCCATCTGATGTGTTGTTTGTAAAGGAGCTACGGAGCACCTTGACATTATTGTTGTCTCCATCGATCTCGATGCCATCATCTGAGTGGCCTACGAAGAAGCTACGGAACACTTCGAGATTAGTGTTGTTTCCATCGATGTCGATGCCATCTGTGTTGTCTGCGAAGATGCTATTGATCACAGTGATTTTGCTGTTGTCTGCGTCGGACTCGATCCCATCTGAGGAATTTCTTAAGATGCTATCAATCACTGTCAGATTCCCGTCATTCACCTGGATGGCATCCTGTCCCTCAGAAATTGTCAGGCTTTTGAAGGTAACATTAGGCTCAGCGCTAACATTAGCGCCATTGCTAATCGTAAAGATATCAAAAGAGCCATCACCTTGTACTGTGATTTGGTCAGCATATTTAAATACACCAAGCTCGAGATTAGGACTGTCGCTGTCGCTAATATCGAAGCTGATTCCAACATCTTTTCCAACAATATTCACACTGTCGGTAATCTCCAGTGTCCCTAGGGTAGGGTCTAGAGTAATCGTCTGTTGACCTGGTTCCAGTTCAAATAAGATTGTATCTTCACCAGGAGAATTATTCGCTGCCTCGATCGCTTCTCGTAACGTGGTGACCACATCCAAAGAATTCATTCCGTCAGCTGTGGTATTAACTGTGAAAACTGCCATAGTTATTCATCCTTTTTTTAGTTAAAAAGCTGATTGTTTCCCCAGGGTAAACGCATCTTGTTGGGTAACCGGGGGTAGTTCTCAATAAACCCAGCCTTATTGCGCTTATTGACCAGAAATTTTCTACATATAGTGTTTATTTGATTTTTTAAAAACTATATATAGTAATCAGCCAATTAGATGCGTTTACCCTGATTGCTTCCCCCTTGTCAGCTATTATTCTTAATCCTTCCACTAAGTAGTCGGACATAAATAAACGGTACTGTCTCGAAAACTGTAAAATGCTTGTAACCTTTACCCCAAAAGGTTTTGTCTATATTTACAAAACTTTATACAGCACCCAAAACTTTTGTCCGACTACTTACCGGAGATTGTGGGAGAATAAATAGCCCGTTTAACCCTGGTGGTTGTTTACAGGTTTACGACAACTTACCTAAAGTTATCCGATTTTTACAGTTTTTTATTTTCTTTATTGACTCTTTAGTTTTTTTAAAAAAAATACCAAAATTTTAAAGATTAACCAAATTTTTTAGGGAATAAATCAAGGATATAAATCTCTGAATATCCTTTGACAGACAGAAAATAAGCTCTGGGATACCTGTTAGGATAAACTAACTATAGCCATTCATTTAAAGAACCTTTTATTCAATCAGGAAAAAAAACTGAAACTCTTGTCGCTTCTGTCTTCTGTATTCTGTCTTATGCCTTGCTGTTAGGCATTTTTAAATAACAACAGTTTATCCCCTCGACACCAGTTGTTGTCGAGGGGATAACTAAGCAATAATGTCACCTATTTACTTGATTGGACTTTAGACAAACTCCCTATTGACCTAAGCTCTAATTCAAAATTTTGCCTGACGGGGTGACAAACAGCCTTAAAAGCTTGACGGGGTGACCGGGTGTGGGGTGATGGGTGTAGGGGAAGATCAGGAGCTGGCGGAGTGGCGACGGGACGGTTAAATCAGGTCTCGAACCGATTGTTATCCCACCGGCTCACTCCAAATTCCCTGTCTTGATGCAGTCGCTCATGGGGGAAACCACGCCAGTTGCTCATGGGGGAGACCCCCAAGACCGCACTGGCTCCCCAAGACCGCGCTGCATCGCTGTCAGCCAAGCAAAGCGCGAGTGGGGGAAACCCCCGCAGGTCGGTAATGGTGCGCGAACCGTAGGCGAATTAAATTCGCCACGGGTCGCACCTGAGGCATCGCTTTTATTTTCCCCACCCCCTACCCCCCACACCCGGTCACCCTGTTTAGTTTAATGCCTTGTTGTCACCCCCTGAGAAATTTGGCTTCCTTTGAGGCTACTTCAGGCTTTGGTTAAGCAATAACTTTGAAGTTGGAGGCAAAAACTATTTTCCCCCCTTGCGCCAAGGTATTCCTAGCGCAACCATATCCTCAGGTTCAGATTCCGATAAAACACAGTTTCTGAAAGCTTTTGAGAGGTTTGATGCTCTAGGGATAGATGTTTGATCCCCTTGGTTTTGTCCAAAGTCCAAGCCAGATCTAAGTTAACTCAATTTCTAAACTTGAATGTCATTACCTGCAATGTCATTATCTCCAAGGTCGAAGAAATTACCAAATACATTGCGATACTCACCTCCTAGGTCAACCTTATCGGTAATTTGGCTTGCTCTGATTCCGACGATAGCACCCAAACCGATAAAGAGACCTCCACCATCGCCGGTACCATTGTTGTCACTGTCAGCAATATTATCAGTGATTGTGTTGTTGCCCAGGAACATGGTATTTCCACTATCGACAGCAATGCCGCCGCCATTGACTTCTGCGGAGTTACCAGTAATCTGATTATTGACCAGCAGCACCTCGTTATCAATGCCAAGGACACTGACACCACCGCCACTACCTCCTGTCAAATTCTCAATAATATCGCTATTGAATATCTGTACAACGTTGTTAGTTACTTCTTCCGAAGTACCGATTTCTATTCCAGTGTCCTCGTTCTTGATTATAGTGCTATCAATAACCTTTACATTTTGACCTACGGCATTTATATCAAAACCATTGTCTCCATTTTGGCTGAAGGTGCTTTTGCTTACAAATGATGTCGTGTTGTTTGCCTTGATATTGATGCCATCTTTTTCGTTGCTTATGAAGGAGCTACCGACCACGTTGAGATTAGTGTTCTCTCCTGCAATCTCGATGCCATCGCTTTTGTTCTCTGTGAAGATGGTATTAATCACCTTGAGATTAGTGTTCTCTCCTGCAATCTCGATGCCATCTGATGTGTTTTTTGTGAAGGAGCTACCGACTACGTTGACATTAGCATTGTCTCCTTCTATCTTGATGCCATCGCTTTTGTTGTCTGTGAGGATGCTATTAATCACGTTTAGATTACCATCATCCACCTGGATCCCATCCTCTCCCTCAGAAATTGTCAGGTTTGTGACGGTAACATTCGCACCATTGCTAATCGTAAAAATATCAAAAGACCCACCGTCACCTTCGATAGTGATTTGGTCAGGCTCTTGAAGTCCAACAATATTAACACTTTCGGTAATTTCGAGTGTCGGTTGATTTTCGAGTGTTGGAAGATTAGGGATATCAGGAAGACTCGGAATATTAGGAAGACTCGGAATATTAGGAAGACTCGGAATATTAGGAAGACTCGGAATATTAGGGAGATTAAGAGGATTAGAGTCTAGAGTAATCGTCTGTTGACCTGGTTCAAGTTGAAATAAGATTGTATCTTGACCAGGATTATTATTCGCTAGCGCGATGGCTTCTCGTAAACTGATAACCCCATCAGAAGGATTAATTTTGTCAGCTGTGGTATTAACTGTAAAAACTGCCATAGTTAGCCATCCTTATTTGACTTATAAAGCTGATTGTTTTCCCCCTGTCAAGTATTATTTATAACTCCAACTATAGCGTTTATCATAGCTATGAGGTACACAGGTTTGCCGCCTCTTGCCTCTTTCCTCTTCCATGCTCCCTGCTTCCTGCTCCCTGCTCCCTGCTCTCTGCTCCCTAAAACCCACAAATTTGTACCTCATGAGTATAATAATTGCTATATATAAGTTTTTTTTGGAGAATAAATCGCCCGTTTTTTTGATAAGACGGTTATTGACAAGTTGACTACAACTTATCTAAGTATATCCAATTTTGAGAGTTTTATTATTACCTTTTCAATAATTAATTGAGCTTTTAAAAAACTCAATAAAAAATAAATATTGAGCAAATTTAATAATTTAAAAAAAAATCCTGTGACTGTATTCAAATAATTTACAAAAAAGAAATTGGGTTCAAAAAAAAATGGATATGGTAATACAGCTATAGCATTTTAAAATAAAAACGCTATATGATTGCGATTAAGCATTAAACCATCACATGACAGCAGCACAGCTAGACAACCCCAAGCCCAACCCACAAAACAACAGTCTGTTACACATAGAAAACCTACAGATGCACTTCCCCATCACCCAAGGAATCATCTTGCAAAAGCAAATAGGCTCCATCAAAGCTGTGGATGGACTCAACTTCGAGATCAACCGTGGCGAAACTTTAGGCTTAGTAGGAGAATCTGGCTGTGGCAAAAGTACCACCGGACGAGCGCTCCTACAACTATACCGTCCGACAGCTGGTCATGTTTACTTTGAAAATATCGACCTAACGGAGCTAGACGCTGAATCCCTGCGCCAGATGCGCCGCCGGATGCAAATGATTTTTCAAGACCCCTATGCTTCCCTCAATCCCCGCATGACCGTAGGAAGTATTGTCGGTGAACCCCTGCAAATCCATGGGTTAGCCACCGGTAAACAAAAACAAGAACGAGTCCAGTCCTTACTAGAAGTGGTAGGACTCAATCCTCAGTTTATCAATCGCTATCCCCACGAATTCTCTGGGGGTCAGCGTCAGCGGATTGTGATTGCTCGCGCCTTAGCGTTAAACCCTGACTTTATCGTATGTGATGAACCGATTGCTGCTTTAGATGTATCCATTCAAGCCCAAGTGGTTAACTTGATGCAGTCGTTGCAAGCAGATATGGGCTTAACTTATCTATTTATTGCTCACGATTTAAGTATAGTGCGCCACATTTCTGACCGGGTGGCAGTAATGTACCTAGGCAAAATAGTAGAACTCGCAGATCGCGTCTGTTTATATGAGAACCCCTTGCATCCCTATACCCAAGCATTAATCTCAGCCGTACCAATTCCTGACCCTGAACTTGAGCGTCAACGGGAACGTATTATCCTAACAGGGGATGTACCCAGCCCGAGCAATCCCCCGAAAGGTTGTCGGTTTCACACTCGCTGTCCTATGGTAATGGATACTTGTCGGCAAGACCCAGAACCAGAGTTTAAAGATGCAGGTAGAGGACATTATGTTGCTTGTCATTTAGTCCATTGACAAGAGGATCTTAGTATAGCGCTTATCATAGGACTAACCACTCACAAAACTAATGTTCGTCCATCGCAATGGATCGAGAGCAACGCCAATTACTCGGTAGAGCCGAAGGCCATCCCATCCGCAGGGCTTCTGGGCAAATGGTATGAATGGTCAGCTGGCAATCAATTAGCTGCAAGCCTTCCTTTTCTACCTGCTTCATCCCTTGTTTCAAGATTGAGTCATTCTTGAATTCCACCGTCTGGTTACACTGAATACACACCAGATGATGGTGATGATGGGGAAAAGGCTGATTGAGTTCATAATGTTTATGCCCTTCTGCCAATTCCAATTCCCGCAGGATGCCCATCCGTGACATTAACTTAACGCTGCGGTAAATTGTAGATAAGCTGATTCCTTCTCCTCGCTGGTCGAGCAATTCGTGAAGTTCCTCAGCACTCAGATGGGTTCCTCTCGGTAAATTTTGGAAAACGTGGAGAATGGTCTCCCGTTGCGGTGTCATACGCCAACCTCGAGCATTGAGTTCGGCCTTGAGTGAAGCGGCAGTATAGTTAGCCATGGTAACCCTCTCAAAAACGAGCCATTATTGACAATATTAAATAATTATTTCTCTCACTTGCAAGAAAATTTCCTAATTGAGAATAAATAGTAAAGGATTATTGGTTACTTTTGAGAATAGGGCACGACACGGATGCACCTCGGATGCAGGGATACGCCGAAAATACCAAATCCAGCTAAGGGATCCGGATTTGGCAAATAAGTTAGGAAAAGGGCGAATCAGGGAAAGAGGGGGCACAGAGGGAAGACAGGGAACAGGCAAAGGGTAAGCAGATTGGCCATAACCCTTGTGCCTTGTGGCTTGTATGTTATGACTATGTTATTGCCCCTTCTCCCTAGATTTTGGCGATTGATGCTTAAAACTTGCAATAAGCAAGCATACAATACCTAGGTTGATACACACATCGGCCACATTAAATACCGGGAAGTTAATCAACCGAAAATCGAGGAAATCCACAACGCAACCCGTTACTGTCTGGTTATCTACCAAACAACTGTTGAAAAAACGGTCTATGCCATTCCCTAATGCTCCTCCCAGTATGAAGCCATAACCAAGCTGTTCCAACCTAATCAGCTTTGGCCCAAACCAAGCTAGGGCGATTAAACCAAGACTCACAGCTAAGGACAGCCAGCGCAACCAGCTGCCGTCTTTACTAAAGAGACTGAAAGCGGCACCAGTATTAGTCACATAGGTAAAGTGAAACACCCCTTGCCACAGGGGTAGAGTCTCAGCCAATTCAAAATTCTGCACCACCCAATATTTAGTCAGCTGATCCAGAATCAGACCAATAGCAGCAGCAAACCAAAACAGGCGGTTTTTTTTCATTAGTCATTAGTCATGATAGCATTTATTAATTGGGTCAGGTACTTACAGCGATGGGTTTTAGGGAGTAGGGAGTAGGGAGTCGGGAGTCGGGAGTCGGGAGTCGGGAGTAGGGAGTAGGGAGTAGGGAGTAGGGAGTAGGGAGTAGGGGTAACAAAATTGACTTTACCTGATAAGTATGGTAAAAGCTATAGTCATTTGTGATTTGTCCTTTGTGATTAGTCTACGACTTACCCAGGGAAAAGAAAAATTAACGTTTTAGCCAATAGGGAACTTCGGAGCTGGGCATTAAAATGACTATCAATAAAACATTAACTGCCGTAGACCAAATGCCACAACGGTCACAGAACAAACTACCACTAGCTGACTCGGTAAAGGCGAAATGGTATATTTCATGATCGCTTCCATGAGAGGCACAGCCCCAAGCACTGACCAATTGATGCCGTGGAAAATCATCAAATAGCCGACACCGTAGGCATGGATGGTTAGTAAACCACAGAGGCAGCTAAATGCCAATGTTTCGACTCGTGGTTGTACGCGAAAGGCTAAAAAACCACAAACCCAGGCTCCGGCAATAAAGCCTAGTATGTATCCAAAGCTGGGTTCTTTGATATAGCCAATACCTCCACCTTGAGTAAAGATTGGCAGGTTTAACCCGATCACAACATAGGCAATTTGAGAAAGAGCACCAGCATTTCTGCCTCCTAAACAAGCAGCTAGTAGGACTGCTCCAATCTGATAGGTAACCCCTAAGGATATAGTTTGAACACCTTGAGTTGACCAATCCCAGGGTGGATTGGAGACAAAGAAGGCTTCTAGAAACGTGCCGCCGATGGTCAGCAGCAAACCAATTATGGCCCACAAAATCTCATTGGGAGCAGACACAGTTACATCGATAATCTATTTATTCTGGGAGTTATATTCTCCGGGAATCGGAGCTTCACCACCGGTTAGACCCAAAGAGTCCAGCATAGCGTGGTCTTGCTCTGGTGGCTGTCCCAGAGTGGTGAGGTAGTGTCCAATCAGCATAGCATTGATTCCGGATTTTAGCCCTTGTGCCTGCAATTGGCCCATCACGGCTTCTCGCCCACCAGCATAGCGCAGGATTTGCTCAGGTAGGATCATCCGGAAAATTGCGATCGCTTTTAGTGCTTCATAGGTATCTAGCTTCCCAGATTCTCCCAAAGGCGTTCCAGAGCGAGGATTGAGCAAGTTCAGGGGTACTGATTCCACCTTTAACTCCCGCAGGGCTAGAGCTAAATCAACTCGGTCTTCCCAGCTTTCTCCCATGCCCATAATCCCACCAGTGCAGGCTTGAATCCCCACTGCTTTCAAGTTCTGGATCGTCTCGACGCGATCGCGCCAGCTGTGAGTAGTCACAATTTCTGGGAAAAACCGCTCTGAGGTTTCTAAGTTATGGTTGTAGCGAGTTACCCCAGCTTCTTTCAGGGCTTGGGCTTGTTCCGAGGTCACTTCTCCCAAGGCACAGCAAGGCTTAATGCTGGTTTCGGCAATAATCTCCCGTACGGTTTCCAGAATTTGTTCAAACTCTTTTGATTTAGGGCTACTGTACTTTGGTCCACGTCCCTGACTGACTAGGCAAAAACGTTTGGCTCCAGCCGCTTCAGCTGCCTTAGCTTGAGCCATAATCTCTTCCTTAGACTTAAGACCATAAATCGGGGAATCAACGCCAGGATGGTGAGCCGACTGGGCACAAAAGCCACAGTTTTCTGAGCAGCCCCCAGATTTGACATTGACGATACTACACAAATCCACGGTATTACCACAGCAGGCTTGGCGCACTTTGTCAGCTGCTTGGCACAGCAGCAATATATTATCCTGCCCTTCGAGTTTGGTCAGGGCTAAGGCTTCCTCTCTAGTAATGCGATCGCCTGCAATAATCCCCTCAGTTAGCTTTTGCAGCCACTCATTCACGGATGCTGGGGATGTTGAGCATTGTTCTGGTGTACTTGCTGGTGTACTTGCTGGTGTAGTTGATAAATCTACAGATAGACCTACAGCAGTTGACAAAGGTGCTTGAACCACAGTATCTCCGACATATATCAGCTTTAAAGGCACCCCTCACTATACCACCTTAGAGTAAGTTGGCTAGTGAGTTCTACTACCCCAAGTAAAAATTTAACCTTTTCTTAATTATAATTTAACCTAATGCTTAACCTACTCTTTATGGTGGAGCGGTAAACTCCGGCTGTGACGCCTAAAAAAATCAAGCCAATTCCATGTTGTCTCAAAAGAATAATTTATTGTCAATAGCATTGATCACCACCTTAGCCATGGGGATTACCTCCTGTGGTGGTTCAACCCCTAAAGCTCAAGTTAAGGTAGATGGTTCCAGCACCGTATTTCCCATATCTGCGGCAATGGCGGAAGAGTTCGAGAAAGCCAATCCGGAAATCCAAGTTACTGTCGGTGTCTCTGGTACTGGTGGTGGATTCAAGAAGTTTTGTGCTGGAGAAACCGATATTTCCAACGGCTCCCGTCCGATCAAAGAATCAGAAATAGAACTTTGCAAGAAGGGAGGAATTGAGTACATCGAATTACCCATCGCCTTTGATGGACTCTCTGTAGTAGTTAACAAAGAAAATAACTTTGCTAGCTGCCTAAAAATTTCTGAACTCAAAAAAATGTGGGAGCCAGCAGCTCAAGACAAAATCAAAAACTGGAAGCAAATTCGTCCTGGTTTCCCTGATACCAAACTAGGACTTTATGGCCCAGGAACTGACTCGGGAACCTATGACTACTTTATGGAAAACACGGTTGGTAAAAAAGTTGGCTCTCGGGGCGACTATACCGCTAGTGAAGATGATAATTTGCTTGTTCAAGGGGTATCGACTGATAAGGGTGGACTAGCCTTCTTTGGTTACGCCTACTACGAAGAAAACAAAGATAAACTCAAACTGCTAGAGATTGATGGAGGAAGTGGTTGCGTTGCCCCTAGCACAGCAACTATTGCCGATGGAAGTTACAAACCTCTATCTCGTCCAGAGTTTATCTACGTCAAGAAAGAGGCTGCAACTCGACCTGAAGTTAAAGCCTTTGTAGAGTATCAGTTGGCAGCAGAAAATTCCAAATTAATCTCAGAAGTTGGCTATGTTCCCATGCCAGAAGACATTATGATGCTGGTGAGAAAGCGTTTTAGCGACGGCCAAGTCGGTACAGTCTTTGCTAATGCTCCTAAAGGCTCGAAAGTGAAACAGCTATTGATGAAAGGGAAATAAAGAATAGTAAAGTATGTCTTGAAGGATGAAGGATGAAGGATGAAGGCTGAAAAGAACCAAGTTGCTAAGTCACCTTGTAAGTCACCTTGATAGATATCACCACTACACCTATGAGTAGAATTATTTCATTCCTCACACTTGATTCCTCACACTTCATCCTTCATCCTTTATCCTTTATCCTTCACACTTGATCCTACCCTAAGAGAACGCTATCAGGCGAACACACTTGCTCCTTCAAACTTGCTCCTTCACACTTAATACTTTACTGATGTCTACCACTCCCTCATCTTTTGAGTCATCAGACTCTGAGATGTTTCGACCAAACCGGCAGTTAAACAAGCGGGTAGAACTGGTAGTAAAAATAATTTTTGCTACCTTTGCCTTTGTTTCTGTCGCAACTACTATCGGCATTGTTCTAACCCTAATATTTGAAACAGTAGGATTTTTCCAAGAAGTATCACTCTGGAAACAATTCCTGACCGATAAAGCATGGACTCCCTTGTTTGCTAATCCCAAGTTTGGCATTTTTGTGCTGATTAGTGCCACCTTCCTGACCTCTGTAATTGCGCTGATGGTAGCATTACCGTTGGGATTGCTGGCAGCTATCTGCTTGAGTGAATATGCATCTAGTGGTGTCCGTCGCTGGATCAAACCTGCTCTAGAAATATTAGCAGGGGTTCCTACAGTAGTATTTGGTTACTTTGCCCTGATGCTAGTGAGCCCCTTCTTAAGAAGATTTATTCCCGAGTTACCAGGATTCAATGCCTTAAGCGCTGGGATTGTTTTAGGAATAGCCATTATTCCCATGATAGCTTCCCTCAGTGAAGATGCTATCTATGCTGTACCCAATAGTTTAAGACAAGGTGCTTATGCCTTGGGGGCAACTAAACGAGAAACCATCATCGGAGTAGTAATACCAGCAGCATTATCTGGAATTGTTGCTTCCTTCGTACTAGCAGTTTCCCGTGCTGTAGGTGAAACCATGATTGTTAGCATTGCTGCCGGTCAAAATCCCACCTTAGGACTAAATCCCCTAGTACCAGTGATGACCATGACAGCGTCTATCGTTCAGGTCAGCATGGGAGATACACCAGCAGGTTCCCTAGCCTACAAAACTATTTTTTCCGTAGGCATGACCCTGTTCTTACTGACCTTAGCCCTAAATATCTTTAGCTTTTGGTTTGTCCGTCGCTTTCGGGAGAAATACGACTAATGGCACAAGACCTAAAACCTCTAGGAGACGATTCCCTAGGTAACTTCAACCTGGCGCTAACCAAGCGCTATAACTTTGATAAAATCTTCGCCATTGCGGCCTGGGTTGGCATCTGTTTTGGGCTAGCCATACTCGCAGTATTGCTGATTGATGTTTTTCTTGATGGTCTGCCCCGGCTCGATTGGCAATTTATCACCAGTCCTCCCTCCCGTAAACCAGACCAAGCCGGTATTTTTCCTCCCTTAATCGGTAGTGTGTGGCTGTTGGTGGTAACAGCAATGGTCTCTTTTCCCTTGGGAGTAGGGGCAGGTATTTTCTTAGAAGAATATGCCACTGACAACCTGTTGACCCAGATTATTGAAATCAACATCGCTAACCTAGCTGCTGTACCTTCAATTATTTACGGTTTGTTGGGCTTAACAGTTTTTGTCCGGTGGTTGAAACCGATTACTAATGGTACAAGCATACTAAGTGGTGCCCTCACCCTGTCCTTGTTAATTCTGCCCATAATTATTGTTGTCACCCGTGAAAGTCTACGGGCAATTCCCAATAGTTTGCGTCAAGCGGGTTACGCATTAGGAGCAACTCGCTGGCAAGTGATTCGAGAGCATATTTTTCCTCTCGCTTTACCTGGTATCCTGACAGGAACGATTTTGGCACTCTCAAGGGCAATTGGAGAAACTGCTCCCTTGATTACTATCGGAGCCTTGAGCTTCATTACCAGTGCGCCAACGGGGTTACAAAGTCAATTTACTGCACTGCCAATTCAAATTTATAGGTGGATCTCCCTTCCGCAAGCAGAGTTTCACACTAACGCTGCGGCGGCAATTGTGATGTTGATGGTAGTGCTGTTGGTCATGAATGCCGGAGCAATTTTCCTGCGCAACAAATTCCAAACCAATAGATAGTAATTCACCTGCACCAGTAGTAAAAGACCTATTAAAAGGCATAGAAAATTTTTCAGTTTGGATTTAAAACGTTGACAATTCCACAGAGGATTGAAAGATGAATCCCGAGCAAGTTATCGACTCCACCACTTCGTCTGTAGAAGTAGAAGATCCGGTTTTACGGGCTGAAAAAGTTTCCGTCTACTATGGATCATTTTTAGCAGTCAAAGATGTCTATTTAGATATTCCAAAAAACCAAGTTACCGCGTTTATCGGACCGTCCGGTTGTGGAAAAAGCACCTTGTTACGGTGCTTTAATCGCTTAAACGACCTGATTCCGGGAGCAAGGGTGACAGGTAGAATTACCTTCCATGGGGAAAATCTCTATGATCAAAAGTTTGACAACAGCATTGAAGAAGTACGTCGCCGCATTGGGATGGTATTCCAAAAGCCAAACCCTTTTCCCAAATCCATTTATGAAAATATTGCCTTTGGAGCCCGGATTAATGGCTATCAAGGGGACATGGATGAATTAGTGGAGCGCAGTCTTCAACAAGCTGCCCTCTGGGATGAAGTCAAAGATAAACTAAGACAGAGTGGTCTGTCTCTATCTGGTGGTCAACAACAGCGTTTGTGTATTGCTCGTGCCTTAGCCATTAAGCCAGAAGTGTTGTTGATGGATGAACCCTGCTCCGCTCTTGACCCCATCTCCACCCTCAAAGTGGAAGAACTCATGCACGAGCTGAAAGAAAAATACACGATTGTTATCGTTACCCACAACATGCAACAAGCTACCCGAGTAGCAGATATGACCGCTTTCTATAACGCTAGGGCAACGGAAACAGGTGGTAAACAAGGCTATTTAGTAGAATTCAATAGAACTGAAGTCATCTTCCAAAATCCTCAGCAGGAAGCAACTAGGGACTATGTGAGTGGGCGTTTCGGCTAAATTCCCCCAAAATTTTCCCGTGACATACACAGAAAACTTGCGTTTCAAACCCAACTCATGGGAGATTTGATCTTAGACTACACATGCCACGGCAACACGCCCGTGGGATTTTTTTTTCTGATGGGGATGATCCCCCCAGTACCAATTCAAGATAGGATCAAATCTGATTATAAAATTGGATTTGTTGTCAATCATGGGAATAAAGCGCTACTTATCAGGTTTTCTTGCCCTGGTACTGGTTATGGTTATCGGTTTAACTGGTTGTGCCTCAAGTGGTACAGGCTTAACAGGAGATTACCGTCAGGATACAATAATTGCTCTACAAGAATTAAGACAAGCCCTTGAATTACCAGAAGATTCACCAGATAAGACGGCAATTCGTGAAAAAGCAACTCTACTGATGAATGACTATGCTTCGCGCTACCGCAGAGATAGAGCTGTGTCTACCCTTAATTCCTTCACTACCATGCGAACTGCTGTCAATTCCTTGGCTGGTTACTACAGTTCCTATCCCAATCGCCCTTTACCGAAAAAGGTGAAGGATCGTCTAGAGCAGGAATTTTCCCAAGTAGAGCGTTCTCTCAAACGGGGCGCTTAAGCTGTCCACACCTCGCCTATTCTAGGCGAGGGATAAGCTGGGTTAACAAAAAACTAGGAGTAGAAACCTGTCCTATCTTCAGGTTTATTGAGAACATCCCAGGTAAGGGAGGGTAGGATTATCGATGAGATCAAAGTTTTGGCCAATTTTTTTATCTGCTCTGGCCCTAACTCTCATCATAAGTAAGAATTTTCCGGAACAGTAGGTAAGAGAGCTGAAAACAGTTAAAGATAATGCCAGCCGAAGCGCGGTTAGGGGTTAGAGAGATTATTATAGGGTTTATGGCTACTACTAGGGCTTTAGTTCACTAATAATCAACAATAATCAAAGTTGACAAATTTAGCGATGCAGCGCGGTCTTGGGGGTTTCCACGGGGCTTACAAGGTGCGGACGCAGGTTCCGCACACAGCCCCTCCCCATGAGCGACTGCATCAAGACAATGATATATGCATCAACGAAAACGATATAGATTTACCTATAGATTTACCTCTAACCCCTGCCTTGGTGTTTCCCTTTCTATCCCTAAACTATATAATAACAAGCTAAAGCTAATTTTAGAAAAAATCATAGTTAAAAACCCCTGTGGAATAACGGCGGGGATGAAAACGAGTTAGTGAATTGCTCACCCTCTCGTAGTATCCGTTTAGAATCCCTGATGCTGCACCTGGGGTAGATTTCAAAGATATTGAAGCAATCGGGGATGAGTTAACTGGCTTTTGGCTAACTTTCTGTTCTTTTGTAGTGTTTCTAGGAATGTATAACAGTTTTGGTAAACGGAGGCAAGACCGGCAAGGTCTACATCGTAGCTTGATTGCCACCTTTGCAGTAGGAAGTAGTCTTTTGAGTCAGTGTTGGTTTGTACCAACCGCTGAGGCAAAAACAAAAGCTTATTGCCACTTTACTCAGGAAGCGATCGCTCAAAAAGAAAGCTTAAGAGTTAATTCGTTAAAGGACAACTCAGACTCTAAAATCAGCTACCAAACCATTATCCAGGAACACGCCAGTTTCTTACAGCAGTGTCGTTCCCAAACCTGGCCGCAAAATCAAGCAATTTGGGTGCGCTTATATCCCTGTGATGCTCGTCCTGGAGCCCTTGAGGAAACCCTCGACCGTATTGTGAACCAAGGCTACAATCAGGTCTACGTTGAAGTATTTTACGATGGTCGCGTCCTGTTACCAAAGTCAGATAATCGTACTCCTTGGCCGTCAGTCATACAACAACCGGGGACTGAGAACGTAGATTTATTAGCCCAGGCGATTCAAAAAGGTCGTGAGCGGGGTTTGCAGGTGTATGCCTGGATGTTTACGATGAATTTTGGTTATACCTACGGTCATCGTGCTGAGCGGCAACAGATTCTTGCCCGCAATGGTCGAGGAGAGACCAGTTTGTCTGTAGTTAAGGATGGCTCTCAAGTATTTATCGACCCTTACAACCGACAAGCCCAGGTAGACTACTATGAGATGCTTAAGGGTGTATTAAAGCGACGCCCCGATGGGATTTTATTTGACTACATTCGCTATCCCCGTGGTTCAGGTTCCCAGTCTGTGGCCAGCAGTGTCAAGGATCTTTGGATTTACAGTGATGCAGCTAAGCAAGCCCTCTATCAACGGGCTGGTAACAATCAAGGTAAGGAGCTAATTCGGCGCTATCTGAGTAAGGGTTCCATTAGTGCTAAGGATATAAAAGCTGTCAAAAAGCTCTACCCTGATGAAAAAACTCCCCTGTGGCAAGGTCGCACTCCTTCCCCAAGAGAGAGTACTCGAACTATACAATGGCAGTTATGGCAACTAAGTGTTGCTCACGCTGCCCAGGGGATATTAGACTTTCTTAAATTAGGCGAATTGGCAGCAGAGCGAGCTGGGGTACAAGCCGGTGCAGTGTTTTTCCCCGATGGCAACCAAGTTGTAGGTCGCATGGGTTATGATTCCAGACTACAGCCTTGGGAACATTTTCCCCGTTCCCTGGAATGGCATCCCATGTCTTATGGTGTTTGTGGTCACACCGGTTGTATTGCTAATTTAGTCAAACGGGTGTTCAAGTGGGCCTCGTCGGAAACAGACGTAAAACCAGCATTAGCAGGAACTTGGGGAAGATCCATAAAAAATCGTCCTTCCCTAGAAAACCAGATGCAGGCATTGCGCCGAGTGACACCACAAATCAACTCAGTCAGTCATTTTGCCTTCTCTTGGCAAAATCCAGAATTTGACCGCGAGCGAAAGTTTTGCAGATTATAGCAGTTCGACCTTGACTGAGGTACTTACGCCCTTGGAGTTTTAGGGAGTAGGGAGTAGGGAGTAGGGAGTAGGGAGTAGGGGGCTCGGGTGTGGGAAGGGGGCTGCTCAGAGCTCATACCCTTATGAGCCCCCTCGACCTCTGGTTAAGATTTCCCTAATTGGGATACTTCTGATTAGGCAGTTACTAACTCGGGTTCGGGTTCAGGACGCTTGCTGTTACGAATACCACTAATTGCCTCTGCGTAATCTGGTGCCTTGAATACAGCCGAGCCAGCCACAATCGCATTTGCTCCAGCTTCTAGCACTTGCCAGGTATTGTTGACCTTAAGTCCCCCATCAACTTCAATCCAGGGAGAAAGACCACGCTCATCACACATCTGACGCAGTTTGCGGATTTTTGGCACAACTTCTTTGATAAAGCTTTGACCACCAAAGCCAGGATTGACGCTCATAATCAGGATCAAGTCACAGACTTCTAGGACGTACTCAATTAAATCCAAGGATGAGGAGGGGTTAAGTACAACACCTGCTTGCTTACCCAATTCTTTAATCTGACAGAGAGTGCGGTGCAGATGGGGTGAAGCGTTGTGTTCAGCATGAACGGATATAATATCAGCCCCTGCCTTAGCAAAGTCTGCGACATACTTTTCTGGTTCCACAATCATCAAGTGGACATCCAGTGGCTTTTCGGTAATCGGGCGAATGGCTTTAACAACTAGAGGACCAATGGTGATGTTAGGGACAAATCTACCATCCATTACATCAACATGAATCCAATCAGCCCCTGCGGCATCCACAGCCTTAATTTCTTCTCCCAGTCGGCTAAAATCAGCTGACAGGATAGAAGGGGCAATAACAACTTGCTTTTGGGATAGGGTGTTGCTCATGATTGGAGGTGTTCTCCTGGAAGCTTATTTTTTAGTATTTTAACAAAATCTTTAGATTTTCCCTAACGAGTTGTTGTAATGCTGACCTACTTAGTGAGCACTGGTCACCAGACCAGTTGGCTATAAATCAGCCCATACCTACGGATGCTCACCCCTAGCAGGTCATGATGAAACTTTTGATAACATGGGCAACAGTTAGTCAGTCTGTAATTTTATGCAGCTGCCTTGCTCAAACGATAGAATATCCTGCTTTAATAGAATTTTGGAGGAAATATGGCGTCAAATCCCCAAGCATCTGCATATACTCAGAGCAGCACCAATGAAACTACCCTGGAGGATGAAAAACAGCTGAAAGTAGACCTCAAAGTTGACAAACCTGGTGCTATAGCCAAACTCACTGCTCCTGAGCCAGGACTGACCCAACCGTGGCAAGAATGGTTGCAAACTCTTACAGAAATTTTGTCACAATTGCCGGAATATATCGGCGGATTTGTTAGCAATTACCAAAAACCCTTGCTTACCGTTGGTCTTTTGCTGGCTGGGTTCATTACTGTTAAGGTCACGTTGGCGGTGCTGGATGCAATTAACGATATTCCCCTGATGGCACCGTTGTTTGAATTAGTGGGTATTGGCTATACCATCTGGTTTGTAGCTCGTTATCTACTCAAAGTCGAAACACGCCAAGAATTATCAGGGGAGATTCAATCCCTTAAAGGTCAGTTTATAGCTAAAAAGTGATATCTAGTTTGGTGGCATTAGCCCTTGTCAGGTGAGGAGTATAAAAAATAGGGCATGGACAATTGTCTCAATTGCTTTCCATGCCCTATTCCAGTAAATTAGTTTGACTAAATTAGTTTGACACTCCCCGGCCTAAAGGCGCGAGGATTATTTAGAGGAGGTACCCTTTTGGGGCATTGCTCGTAACAACTACCAACATGGGGTTGATAGTCCACTTGGCGGTGCCAATTGCCTCTACTCTCTCCGACAGAAATGTCATTGAGTCTACTTTTTTTTTGAAGTACTTTGATTCGCTTTCCGAAAAGACTCTTGCGTGGCATTGGGCTGGAATTGGAGTCTTAGACCGAGTCCCCATTTCGAGTAACTACCATTTAACCAAGGCGTCCCACTGCTGGGAGTTTCACCCTTCCTTTTCCCTTCATTGCGTTTTCTGATATTCTAGCACAAAGCCGTCCTAGAAGGACGGGGTTTCAGACCCATTTTTTTTTGATGAAAGTAAATTGGTGTTGTTTGGCTGTAGCTCCTTGTAGCTATACTAATTAATACCTATCACTTATTGATCAATAATTAGCGGGATTGATTGGATAATAAAATTCAAACCTCAACTTGCTGAAGCACTGCGCAGGGCTTGAGCTGCTAGATAGAGTTTGTTCCATTCACCCATCACCTGGTTAGTTCTCCAGTTAAGATCGTTAGCGATCGCTTCGAAGGTATGACCAGCTTTCATCTTATCCAGCAACTGCTGTTGTTCAGGGGTCAGTTTTTGCTGATATTCTTGCCATTGCCTTGGGGTTAGTCCAAACCTGTGCTCAGTGTAGGATGTTTCCAGCCAACTGGCTACTAAGTCTGGCTGGCCTTTTACCCCATTGATGGAAAAGACACGAATGGCATGGTAGCTAATTTTTTCCCGTAGACGATAGACCTTCTTGATCGGCCAATTTAGGCGACGAGCGATCGCCTCTTGAGATTGACCTTGCAAGTAAAGTCGCAGCCATTGGGCCGCCTCAGACCCTAAGTTTTTCTCTAAGTAAGCCTCAAATTCCTTAGATACGGACATCCTTAGGCTTTGTTTGTCTTCCCAAGCCTGCTTATGTTGATAATTAGTAATGGCTTGGTTATCCAATAGACTTACTGGGGCATCGGTTTCCCCTTCCGGGTTGATTGACTCTGACACTAAACGTACCATGTCTCCTTCTGGCACATGGGTCATACCGCCACGTTGAGACCGACGCAGAAAGTTGACAAACCGATAGACAACTAAGGGCTGGTTGCGAATCGGGCGCAGACAATACTCTTCAAGAGTAGTTAATAATAAAGCATTGCGCAGCGGTTCTTCCTTGGTACATTGTCTAATCCAGGCAATTTGCTTTTGGATATAGCGATCGCTATTTAATAATTCCTGAATCACTTCTTGGAGAACATCCACCACAGCCCTTTGGCGATCGCGACTTAGGGACACCCAAGTGCGGATTTTATTGCGTAAGGTAACTAGACTAGCTAAGCGGGTGGTCAAATTGCGATAGCAACGTTCTGGTGGCACCCCCAAGTAACGCTGTTGCAAAATTCTGTAACGATACTCCATTGCTTGGACAGCGATTACCAGTTTGCTCTGAGTGAGAGTGTCAAACCCCTCTTTATCTTCTCCAATTAACCACTGTACAATACTGGAGCTGGTGGCTGGATTTTGGTTGGGACAGTCACTCAACAAGCGCGACTGCCATTCTCTTTCCAGTTTATCCGCCAACTTTGCCATGACATTGCACTCCTTGGATCCCTGTTTTAAAGTTTGCATGACAACCCTCCCTGTTTCTACTCACTCGAAGTGGGTAGTGACTGCTTTCTATTTGACCACTAATTTCTAGGTATTGGAAGTGATCAAACTCCCATAACTACGCTTACGAAAGTCACACCAGTAGGATGATAGATAGCACGCCTGTCTGGAGATCTAGATCCTCTTTTAGATGTGTTCTAGATCACAAGCCCTAAATAGACTTCTGGGACATCCAGCAAGTTTTAGCTTCGTAAACTAGGGTAAGCACCACTATTTAGATATCACTGAGAATGATATGAATTATGCTGATAGCAGCCAATTGATATACCGTCACAGTATCTTCATAAGTATTTATCAAGCTTTTAGTTTAAAGGTGTTTCACCAGGGTAAACGCATCTTGTTGGGTAAGCGGGGGTAGTTCTCAATAAACCTAGCCTTATTGTGCTTATTGACAATTATTTTTATACATATAGTGTTTATTTAATTTGAAAAACACTATATATAGGATTGAAAAAATTAGATGGGTTTACCCTGGGTGTTTCACTGATTCGTCTACCCTGATAATCTAACCCTGACGATTTAGCTGAGTACACCCGATATCCCGGTAGCTCTTGACCTTAGGGATTACTATTTAACATACCTTCTTGAATCAGAGGAAATGCTCATACCTAATATTGAATATATCAGAAAACGCCCATCAGATCAGCTAACTTGATGCTGAAACAGGCACCCTGGGAATTTTACACAGGTTGGAATTACCGCTGTGCCTATGAATTCTATCCTCCAAGCTAGTCAACTGCTAATAGGTAAATCAGGAGTTCCCCATAGACAGTATATCCACCCAGACCTATCAAACGTCTGTAATTCTGATATCCCCGTTCGCCGTTGGCGGTTACCTATTGGCTAAAACCTTTATTTTTCCTTTGAGCTGGGTAAGTCCTGACTGTTTTGAGAAGGGAAACCTGATATCTTGATAAAGATACTTGTTTTGATCACTATACTTGTTGAGTTAATCATGTCTGACCCATTGTCTCCTGAGGTAAGCGATCGCATTTGTAAGCACATGAACGATGATCATGCTGATGCTGTGGCACTGTATGCTCAGACTTTCGGTAATTCGCCTGATACAGAAGAAGCAGAAATGGTTTCCATTGATCCTCAAGGCATGAATATAATCACAAAAGTCAAGGGGGAGTCTTCCACTGTGCGCATTACGTTTGATCATGTACTTAAAGATTCTGAAGATGCTCACTACACCTTAATTGACATGATCAAACAAGCAAGGCAGTCAGTAAGCAACCTGAAGGGGTGACAAGCACGCCTTGAAGCGCCTTGTTGTCACCCCCTCAGGTCACTAACTTTCACTCCCAGAAAAGGTTGAAGATTCACGCTTACCCTTTAGGCAGGGTGAGCTTCAGCATGCCGTTGTGATATTCAGCTTCAACCTGATTTCTGTTAATCTTGGCTGATATTGGAATAACCCGTTTGAATTTCCCATAGCGTAGTTCCGAGCGTACCATACCTCTTCCTTTAGTCCTAGCTGCTGATTTGCGATCGCCACTGATGCAAACAGAGTCTTCGGTGAGTTCAACATCAAGGTCTTTGGCTTCCATGCCTGGAATTTCTAGTCTGAGGTAAACGGCTTTAGGAGTTTCTTCGATCTCTGCATAGGGCATAAACGTCATCCCTGGAAATCCTCCCTCGTCGCTATTCATGAAATGGGTGAGTCGGCGGTTGAGTTCCCGATGCACACTTTCTAGATCTGGCAGATGTTCCGAACGAGTAATAGCCATTATGGTTATCTCCAACTATCCAGTTTTTTTAACCTTCACCTCTAATTTCCGCCCAGTTTATTGTTGCCCAACTAGCCACACTCTAGATAGAAGAAAATTCCAGACTGGCAGGAATTGATTCACAGAAAATCTTAGGATGTTTGGAAGCCCCGTCTATGCACAAGCGCGGTGCTGACTTTAGTATCTGATTTTACTGTTTGGGCTGCGGTGAGCAGATGTTACTCTTTTGAGATCTACTTTTTTGAGATCTATTTTTGAGATCTATTTTTTGAGATCTAATTATGAGTATTTATTTCTAATAATCCTATTATAACTAAATCTTATAAAAACTGCTGGACGGTTTGACAAACTTGTTTAATATTTTTAATACTAATTTAATATTTTTAATACTTAGAGCCTTGATTTAACACTCTATCATGGCCTAATTAGCTATTTATGCATCAAGACAGGGAATAAGCAACTTGGGATCAGGGAACTTTGGCTCAGGAGACAATACCCCATAGGGAATACGCCATAGGGAATACGCCAAAAATACTGTGTATCTCATTAATATGAGAACCGCTCAATGAAATACTCACAGATTTCCGAAAATGCCTAAAATTGGGGATCCTGTCACTTGTCTCTGGCAGAGAAAACTACAGAAATGCGATGCTCCAAAAGAGCCGCTGCGGGATTGGCCGTAGGCCACGCTAAAAGCGATTGACCTTTGGTCACGCTACGGGATTGGCCATAGGCCACGCTAACAGCGATTGACCTTTGGTCACGCGGGGCGCGTTCGCAACTACAGTTGAGATTCCCAACTTCTCCAAGCAGCCAGGAATCTTCCCAAAATCGGTTCACCAAAGCTTTTGAAACCCTTCAGGCTCAGAATCCAGAAAATCCAGAAAGTAATAACATTGATCGGAATCATCCGGGAAAATCGTCCAGCCTAAACTCATTAAATTTGGTATAAATTGTAACTGAAAAAAAACATTCAATTGATTTTTAGCGATGCAGCGCGGTCTTGGGGGTTTCCCCCACTCGCGCTTTGCATGGCTGACAGTGAACTTCGTAAAAACTCCGGTCAAAACCCGTACATTAGTCCTATTGAGTCCGAGATTTTGGCTTACTTTGAGCAAGATAAACAGAAGTCGTTGCCTTCCCGTAGCGTCGGCAAAGCCGCATCGCAATTAAGAGCTGATTCGTAACGTAAATCTTAAGAAGTCTGAAAGCCTTGCTATGATTGTCTTTTGGTTATTAAATAGTTCACTTGTTCTAGTTTAGCGCAAGCCTTATCCTACCAGGGCTATTTTATTCTGGATCTAGGTAACGAGTTTAGAGGCTTTCAGGCATCCCATACCTGAATTATCGAAGCCTGAAACGACGTATCCTCGTCAATGCATAAAATATTGTAATTTAGAATGAAATAGCCCTGCTTATCCTACAAGGATTACAGCGAATTTACGAATCAGCTCTAAAATTTCCAGCTTTATCAAATCACAGAATAAATAATCTCTGGGTTATTGATAATAAATGCAGGTTGACATTAATCAAACTTAAATTATTCTGAATATATAGCACTACGCACTAAAGTTAGGACATTGATACAAGCAGAAAAAGCTGTTGTAGTAAACTTTAGCATGCATGCCTCTTGCCAATGCCATTGCACGTAGCGCTATAATACCATTTTATCTAAGCTAATAGTGATGATCCGTAGAAACAGCTACAGTAACGCATATTAAAACCATAATTCCTAGATAGCCAGAATTAATGACCAATGACTAATGTAAGAAACTACCCAAAACTTCAGAGCTGCTTCGCTAAACTAACACCTAAAAACCAATTTCCAGGTGCTTGCACATCCTCACTATACAAAAATTGTTCGAAGATTTGTTTGAACTCCTCTTTAGAAATCGAACTATCAAGATTGAGATCGAGAGTTTCAAAAGCTTCCTCTATATGAGTTGTATCGATTTGGTAAGCTTGATAAAATAGTCTAAGTTCATCTATCACAATTTTGCCATCTTCATTGCCATCAATGAGCTTGATAAAGGCTTCATAAAAATCATAATCCAAACGCTTATCGAGGCATTCTAACCATTCACTGAGTTCAATCTGACCATTCCCATTTAAATCAACTAAATCTTGTAACCATTCTCCAAAGCTGATCCAGGAGAAATACAAAAACTGATAATCTTGACTTCCTGGTTTCCAACCCCGGACTTGGGCAATATTCTCGACAGCTTGCTCAAAATCAGCCAGCTCAATCACCCCATTTTTATCGAAGTCTAAGATGTTAAACAAATAGATTAGTTTGCGTTGACGTCGCTTGTGCGCCACAGTAGATAGGCGTGAGTTGGTAATTTGGCTCCAACTGAAAGCAGCGGCTCCCAGTATCAGAAATCCACCTACCCAGTAGGGCCAGTTAGGTCCAAGGGCTTCAAATAGAAATCCCGCCCAAATCGCTCCAGTTAAGCTGGCTAAACTGCCAATAGATGTCGCTAGTCCGAGGGTTTTTCCCTGCTGCTTAGCTCCAGCCAATTGAGAAATTAAACTGATGTTTGCTGGATTAGCAACAGCTTGACCGCACGTGGTAAAAACCATTGCCCCTAGCAACAAGGGTAAACTCGTGGAGAAAGAAATCAGCAGTAGCCCTACGCCAATACTGATTAACCCCCAAATTAGTAATTTAGCCTCTGGGAACCATCGGGTCAGGGGTCTCATCAAGCCAATTTGGGTAGTTGCCCCTAACATGCAGCAGAAGATCATGAGATAGCCATACTGTCGAGGTCCCCACCCGAACTGATGCTCGCACCACAGAGGGAAGATTGCCATAGAACCTATTCCTGCAAACATTGCTAAGAAAACGATACCGATTAGGGTACCCAATAGCGGTCGTCGTAAAACCTCAATACCACTCATCAACAGCCTCTGGGGTTCCCAGCTTGTTTCAACTGTCCCTAGTGACTTTGGCGTCCTTAAACTCGGTAAAGCAATTACAGCAAAGCATAGCGTCAGCAGTGATACTCCAGCGGCAGCAAATCCTGGTAAACGGAAGTTAGGATTGTTAGGGTCGGCACCGACTAACAGACCACCGATAGCTGGACCTAGCAGATAACCAAATCCAGTCGCTGCTTCTAAAAACCCCAAGCTACTAGTCCGATTCTCAGGTGTAGTTATGTCTGTAATATAGGACTGAGCAATGGTAATACTGGAACTACTTGCCCCAGCCAAAGCCCTAGCCGCAAATAACATCCACAGGGAATTGGCTAAACCAAACCAAAGACAGGAAAGACCACTACCAGCTAGATTTAGCAGTAATGCTGAGCGGCGACCGATGCGATCGCTTAAACTACCCCACAGCGGTGAACCAAATAGCTGCATGAATAGGAACACGCTGACCAGGAGCCCAATTCCCATCGGTGATGCACCAAAAGACTGAGCGTAGAAAGGTAGCAGGGGAATGACGATACCATAACTAATGGAATCTATAAATACACTCGCGCATAAAACGAGCATCAACCCACGCTTATTGTCTTGGGTTTTCATGGAATGTCTTGAATGTATACTCAATTTAACTAGAACCGGAAAAGCTCCACCTCAAGAGCCCGATAGGGTGAGCGTGGAACCGAGCTTACAAGAGCCAGACGTAGGTTCCGGCGACAGCCCCTCATCTGTTTAAGCTCGAAAAACTATGACCCCTAAATAAACTAGGTTTTCAGGGTACTTTTATCATAGTAAAGCATGCTAATCGCATCTTAATCGAGTTATAAAATTGCAATAACCTGGCTTAAAATTTGACTACACAATTCGGGCTCTCAACTGAACTTCCGCTTGGATTGGATATCTAGTTTTTTTTCAAAAATATGAGGTACAGTATTTATTGGCGCTGATTGCCTTTAAGAACTTTTTAATTATGCCCTCTGGCTTATAGCAGAAGTCAGAAATCAGAAGTCAGAAGTCAGAAGTCAAACTCTTGCGCTTACTTAGGTTTGAGACTTTTGTCATGTCCTAACTGCCCTGGCGACTGCTATAAAAGGATAAGCCAAGTACCTCACCAAAATGATAATTGCTATATTGCCCATAATTCCTAAATAGCCATAATTAATGACCAATGACTAATGTAACAAACTACTCAAAACTTTAGAGCTGCTTCGCTAAACTAACACCTAAAAACCAATTTCCAGGTGCTTGCAGATCCTCACTATACAAAAATTGATCGAAGATTTGTTTGAACTCCTCTTTAGAAATCGAACTATCAAGATTGAGATCGAGAGTTTCAAAAGCTTCCTCTATATGAGTTGTATCGATTTGGTAAGCTTGATAAAATAGTCTAAGTTCATCTATCACAATTTTGCCATCTTCATTGCCATCAATGAGCTTGATAAAGGCTTCATAAAAATCATAATCCAAACGCTTATCGAGGCATTCTAACCATTCACTGAGTTCAATCTGACCATTCCCATTTAAATCAACTAAATCTTGTAACCATTCTCCAAAGCTGATCCAGGAGAAATACAAAAACTGATAATCTTGACTTCCTGGTTTCCAACCCCGGACTTGGGCAAT